>JAMCPM010000005.1 GCA_023382335.1 Actinomycetota bacterium | reverse complement strand
GCGAGAAGCGGGCCTATGACGCCCATATATCCCGCCTGCACAGCCTGCCGCTGAGTTCGGACTGGCTCTAACCAGCGGGCGACGGCGCCCGCATTCAATAAAATCGCCGGCCTACCAGCCCGCCAGGCGCCCCCGGCCCGGCGGCGCCCGCACTGGCGGAGAACGCGGGCCTATTCCCCCGCCAGCGCCCTCAAGTCATCCATGCGCTTCTGATCGCTGGGCTCGCTCTTTCCCGGTGTCTCCAGGATCATCGCCACATCCCGCAACCCGGGATGGCGGACGATCGCCTCGAGGGCTTTCACGGACATGAGGCCCTGGCCGATGTGCTCATGCTTGTCGCGATGGGCTCCGCGCTCGACCGGCGAATCATTCAGATGGATCAGGTGCAACCGGTTGATGCCGACCACCTTGTCGAAGTCGTCCACCAGCCGCCGCGCCGCGGCGCCCGAGCCGAGGTCGTAGCCCGCTCCCCACATATGGGCGGTGTCCAGACAGATGCCGAGAGGCAAACTCACTCCGCGAACGGCCGCCAGCGAAAGCACCTCGGCCAGTTCTTCGAAAGTGGCGCCGGCGGTATCGCCGGCGCCGGCGCCGTTTTCCAGAAGCAGCGCCGGAGGATCTGCACCCGCTTCCAGGCGGCAGATGCCTTCCACCAGTGACTCAAGCGCCTGCTGACGCCCGGTGCCGCGGCGGCTTCCCATGTGGACGACGACGTATTCGCACGAGAGCGCCGACGCCCGCTCGATGGTGGCCTGCAGCAACCGGAAAGACTTGGCGTAAAGGGGCGCGTTGCGGCCGGTGCGGCAGGAAAGATTGATCAGATAGCCGGCGTGCAGGAAAACCGGCCGCAGGTCATGCTCGTCGAGGAAGAGGCGAAACAGCTCCGCCTGACGCCGGTCGAGTTCGCCGGGATTCCAGGCCGAAGGGTTGCCGGACATGATCTGGAAGGTGGTGCAACCGATCTCGAGCGCGTGACGCGCTCCGGTCACCAGGCCCCCGGCGGTGCGGATGTGGATGCCCAGGCGGGGGGAGGCGTTCAGGCGGGGGGTTGTCTTGCCGCCCGGGTTCTGGTTGCGGGAGGCCACGGCGCGGCCGGCGGTCAGTTCCCTAGCAGGTGGAAATCATGCGGCGGCCAGTAGATGACGTCGGCGCGGCCGATGATGTTGTCCATGGGCACGTAGCCCCAGATGTGGCTGTCGGAACTCTCGTTGCGGTTGTCGCCGAGAACGAACATCTGGCCCTCGGGAACCGTCTGCGGCGCCCTCGTGTAAGTCGGCGTCGTCGCTTCCGGAACGGGAAAGTCATAACCGTTGACGAAGGTATGGCCGCTGCGGACCTCGACGGTGTCGCCCGGCAGGCCGATCACCCGCTTCACATATGGGATGTCCTGCTCCAGCCCGGCCGGCGGCGTGAACACGACCACGTCGCCCCGCTGAACCGGATGGAAACGGTAGATCATGCGGTTGGCCAGGATCCGGTCCTGCAGCTGGATCGTGGGCAGCATCGAGCCGGAGGGGATCTGGTAAGGCTTGGCGACGGTCTTCTGCGCGAACATGGCCACCGCGAAGGCGATCGCCAGCGGAACGATGACATCGCGGAACGCCCTGCGGATAATGTACACCGGCGTGGACGGCGTCTTCCTGGCCGGCTTGACGCTGCGGCTGTCTTCGGGCCCGGCCGTCCCGGCGGCCTGTCCGGCCGTCGCCGCGGCCGGCTGCAGTTCGTCCGAACGATACCATGCGGGTTCGCTCGAAGGGAGAGCTTCTTCGGACTTGCCCGCGGGCTCCGCCACAGCGGGAGCGGTCCAGCCGATGCCGTCATCCCAGCCCTCGGGGGGCATCGTCACCCAGCGATCAGGCTTCGGTCGCGCAGTTTGGGAATCATCGCGGGAGTGTTCTCCGGAGCCTCTGGGGGCTCCGCTGCCGGATTCGTTTTCAGCCACGGGTAATCCGATTCTTCAAGCGGCTTTGGACGGCCGCGAATTGGTTCGCATTCATATACACAGCATTCCCATATTAACGGTTTTCGGCACATGCCGCCAAACGCGCGGCCTAGATGGACATCAGGCGGATGAACTCGTCCTGGAAATTCTTGTTGAGGGGAAGGGCGACATGGCGGATGCGGCCGCGGAGCTCTTCCAGCAAGCCTTTGCTTTTGCCGCCAAGCATGAGCACCGCCCCCTGGCAGGCCGCGTCTGCGACCACCTCGACGCGGTCGTTGGGCAGATCCGGGAACATCTTCAGCAGCCGGGCGTTGTCGAGATTGATGTAGCTCCCGAACGTTCCCGTGATCAGCATGCGCCCCAGGTCTTCGCTGCCGAACTTCATCCTGATGACGGAGATGGCGGCGTGCACTGAAGCCTTGACCAGCTGGAAGGAACGGATGTCGTGCTGGCTGACGGTAATTTTTTCCCGGCCCTCGGCGACGGTCACGGGGCCCTCGCGCAGCAGGCGGCCGCTTTCGTCCACCCAGCCGTTTCGCCGCATCTCGGCGATGATGTCAATCAGGCCCGAGCCGCAGATGCCGCGCGGCTCGCCGCCGCCGACCACCGAGTACTCAAAGGCGTCGCCTCTGATCTCGGCCTTATAGATGGCGCCCTCGGTCGCCGAGAGCCCGAAGGACATATGAGAGTCCTCATAGGCCGGGCCGGCGGGGCTCGACGCCACCAGTATCTTTTCGCGGTTGCCGAGCGCCATCTCGCAGTTGGTGCCGACGTCGACGATCAGCTCGGTCTCGCCGCTCTCGGTCATGCCGATCAGCAGGACGTCGGCCAGGGCATCGGCGCCGACATAACCAAAGATCGGTCGGGGAATAAAGAGGTTGGCCGCCGGCAGGTTGATGCCCAGCGACGCCGCCGGGCCCTGGAAATCCTGCGCGCCCTTGAGATTATACGGCGTGCCGCAAAGCGGCCCCGGATCGAGATCGAGCATGAAAGCGTACATGGCGGAGTTGCCTACGGCCACTACCTCACCGATCTCATCCGGGCCGATGCCGGCATCGGCGCACAGGCGCGAGATCGAGTCGTCAATGGCTCCGATCACCTCGCCGTGGAGTTCTGCCCGGGTGGAGGGGTCCTCGTCCGCCAGGCCCAGCCGGCTGGCGATATCGGCGCCATGGCGTTGCTGGGGATTGGGGATAACCAGCGTGTCGAGCACGCTGGCATTTTCAGGATCCCGTGGAGCGTCGGAACGTGGACTTCCCGGGTCGGGCTGCGGACTTCCCGGGTCGGGCTGCGGACTTCCCAGGTCCACCAGGCGCGACCAGATGCTCGAGGTGCCGACGTCGATAGCGACGCCGTACCGGGTTATGGAAGCCCCGCCCTGACTGATTTCTGAGGTATTCATCAAATTGATAGCGTTTCCGGGGTAATCAAGGTCACTAAGAGTGGCGAGCCGGCGTGGAAACTTCCCGCAACGGCAGGCAAAAATCAAAAATCAGCGTAGCAGAAAAGGCGGGGCCGGACAAACGCGCCGCTTCCGCGAAACCGGCGCCGCCAGCCGCTTTATCACTATAAAGCTCGTGGTAATAGGTGTATTTGTCTGATAAACTTAAGGCCGGGCAAGGGTGAGGGGAAAGCTCGGGGTTAAGCTTCGTTTGACCATGTCTTCAAAGGTTTTTTCGCTCTTCTCTCAAAGTCTCGTTCGAGTATTATTATGCAGGACGTACCCAATCGATTAAGGCGCGGCGGCCCTTCGTTGCGCCGGTCCGACCGGGGAGCGGTTAATTGAAGTCAATGGTCATACTGCCATCCTGGAAGCCGGATGACATCTATCCGTCCAAGCTGGCCAAGTCCGCGATCAGCTATCAGCATCCGCTGGGGCTCCTGTATATAGCCACCTGCATCCAGGAGGCCGGCCACGAAGTCCGTCTCGTCGACGGCGCCTTCTGGACCCACAGCGAGGTCATCGACCAGGTCCGCGAGTTTCAGCCCGGCTTCGTCGGCGTCTCGGCCAACGCTTCCATGTGGACCAAGGCGATGAAGACCGCCGCTGACATCAAGGCCCTCAACCCCGCCATCCACGTCACCGTGGCCGGGCCATATCCCTCGGCGGTGGAAGAGCGGTGCCTGGAGCAATGCGCCGACATCGATTCGGTCGTGATCGGCGAGGGCGAGGAGACCGTTCCCGAGCTGATCGCACGGCTGGAACGGGGTCAGAGCCTGGCCGGCGTCGCCGGCATGGCGTACCGCGCCGATGACGGCGCCATCGTCAAGAACGAGCCCCGGCCGCTGATCGAGGACCTCGACAGCATCCCCATCCCCCGGCGGGAGCTCCTGGGCGATTTCGAGAAGTATGAATCGCCGCCCGGCAGCTACAAGGAAAAACCCATCGCCATCGTCATGAGCTCGCGCGGCTGCAAGGCGCGCTGCATCTACTGTTTCCAGATGAAGGGCGAGCGGCGCATCCGTTTCCGCAGCGTCGAGAACGTGGTCCGGGAGATCGAGGAGCTGGTGAACCGCTATGGTTTCCGCGAGATCCGCTTCCTGGACGAGACCTTCACCGCCGACCGCGAGAGGGCGCTGGAGATCATCAGGCAGCTGCGGGAGAAAAAGCTCAAATTCAGCTTCTATGTCTCTTCCCGCGTGAACACGGTCGATTACGAACTGCTGAAAGAGATGAAGAAGGCGGGTTGCTGGGCCGTGCTCTTCGGCGCCGAGAGCGGCGTGCAGAAGAACCTCAACACCATGAAGAAGGGCATCAACCTCGAGCAGACCCGCGCCGCGGTGAAGGCGGCCAAGAAAGCCGGGCTCAAGGTCTACACGCCGTTCATCATCGGCATCCCCGGCGAGACCTACGAAGAGGCGCTTGAGACCATCGATTTCGCCATCGAGCTCGACCCCCATTACGCCAACTTCCACTCGATGACCCCTTTCCCCGGCACCGAGCTTTATGAAAATATAGAGAAATACGGCACCATGTCCTCTGACACTGACGACTACACTTTCGAGGGAGGGGCTTTCGTGCCCTACACGATGACCCGGGAGCAGATCGACGAGCTGCGCACGCTGGCTTTCAGGAAATTTTACTCGAGGCCCAAATTCATCGCCCGGCGGCTGCTGGAGGTCCGCAGCTGGTACGATTTCCGCACGGTGATGAAGGGCGCCTCCAGCTTCTTCTGGCTCTGGGCCAAGCGTGATTCGCTCGTGGTCCGGAAGGAAAAGGCGGCAGCCAAATGAGCCGTCCCGTCAGCAAGATCCCGCCGGAAGCGCGCCTCGTGTCTGCGGCGAAGGTAAAGCCGCTGAGCGCTACCGCGCAACCGATGGTCTCGGTCGTCATTCCCGTATACAACGGCGCCCGCTCGATCGTCCCGGTCATGGAGGCTCTCTACGGCTCTTCCTATGCCAATTTCGAGGCGGTCGTCATCCACGACTGCTCCACCGATAACACCAGCGCGCTTCTGAGCGAACTTGCCGGGAAACATGACTTCCGGCTGTTTGAGTTCCCGGAAAACCGGGGCGTCTCCAAGGCGCGCAACGAGGGCGCCCGGCAGGCCCGGGGAGAGGTCATCCTCTTCATCGACGCCGACTGCATCATCAAGCCCGATACCATCGAGCGCTGCGTCAGGGCTCTGCAGAAGGGCGAAAGCATCTGCGTCGGCGGCGCCTACACCCGCGACGCCTGGGACGATGACTTTTTCAGCAACTTCCAGTCGCTCTACATCCACCACGTCGAGACCAAGGTCGAGCATCCCGATTACATCGCCACCCACTGCATGGCGATCTGGAAGAAGACTTACGATGAGTTCGGCGGCTTCAGGGAAGACTTTTTCATCGGGCACGCCGCCAGCGTCGAGGACGTCGAGCTCTCACACCGCCTGATCGATGCCGGCCATCAGCTGTCGCGGCCCTCGGAGATACAGGTGCAGCACATGTTCGGCTTCAACTTCAGCAAGTCGATCCGCAACGCCGTCAAGAAGAGCAAGTACTGGACCATGTACTCACTCCACAACCGCGACGTCATGAAGGATTCCGGCGCCGCCTCCTACGAGCTCAAGATCAATGTGGCCACGCAGGTCATCAACGTCTGCCTGGTGGCCGCGGCGGCGGTCACCCGCAGCTGGTGGCCGCTGATGGGGGCCATGTTCCTCTATGGCGTCAACACCGCCGTCAGCTACAACCTGCTGCGCCTGATCAGGCAGGAGCAGGGCTGGTGGTTCCTGATCCGGGCCATGGGCTACTACCAGTTCGTCTACCCGTTCGCCGTCGCTTACGGCTCGTTTGTGGGAATCCTCAAGTATGTCTGGGAAGTGAAGATTACCCGGCGCTACGCCTAGATGTTAGGCTATGGTAATAGCCGCCGGCGCCGCCGGCCACGATGCCGATGCCAATGAACTCGCCGCTCAAATACATCCCTTCGATTTTCTACAAGCGCCAGCCGCTGCAGTTCACTTATTTCGTGACCTCCCGCTGCAATTCGCGCTGCCCCTTCTGCTTCTACTGGCAGGACCGGCATACCGGCCAGGACGAGCTTACGGTGGAAGAGGTCGAGAAGGTCGCGTCCTCGATGGGGGACCTGCTGTGGCTGCTTTTTTCCGGGGGCGAGATCTTCCTGCGCAAGGACCTTCCCGACCTGGTGGATGCTTTCTACCGCCACAACCATCCCGTGATCATAACCCTGCCGACCAACGGCCTGGCGCCCGACCTGATCCTGCCGGCGACCGAGGAGATCCTCGCCCGCAGCCCCGAGAGCGCGGTCGTCTGCAAGATCTCCCTCGACGGCGTCGGCGAGGACCATGACCGCATCCGCAACACCCCCGGCAGCTTCGACAAGGCAATGGAGACCTACGAGGGGATGCGGCGCCTGGGAGAGCGCTACCAGAACCTGCAACTGGGCATAAACACGGTCTTTTGCCACGATAACCAGGACGCCATGGATCCGGTCATCGATTATGTAAACGCCCTCCCCGGCTGCGAGACCCACACCATCTCCATGATCCGCGGCAACCCGGTTGACGGCTCCTTCAAGGAGATCGACCTCGAGAAATACCGCCGGGCCGTGGAGCGCCTCGAAGGAGACTTGAAAGGCGGCAACTCAAAGATGTACCATTTTACCCTGGCCCGGTTGAAGACGGCCCAGGACCTGGTGCAGCGCCGCCTGATCTATGAGACGATACGGCAGGGAAGGCGTTTGCTGCCCTGTTACGCCGGCCGCATCGGAGCCGTCATGAGCGAAACGGGAGATATCTTTCCATGCGAGATCCTTGGCGAGAAGATGGGCAACGTCAGGGAATCAGGCTACGACTTTCCAAAAATTTTCTTCTCGGAGCAGGCTGATGCCGTCCGGGCGAAGATCAACAGTACCCAATGCTACTGTTCACACGAGTGTTATTTCGTCACAAACATATTATTCAATCCGCTGATGTACCGGCGGGTGCTCGGTCAGTACCTGGCCTTGCCGGGAAAGAGCTAGCCGTCAAGCACTGCGCCGCGTACGAATCGGCTGCCGCCTGTGAGCCGGCCGCGCCGCTGCCGCTGATCGAGCGCGCCCGTGCGCGGACGCCGCGGATAGCGCTGGTTCTGAGCCTGGGCGCCATCGTGCTGTTCGTGCTGTTGATCACGCTCCCCTTTATCAACCAGCCGCTGCACATGGATGACGGCACCTTCCTCGATTTCGCCAAGGTCAACCTGGTGCATCCGTTCCAGCAGCACATCCCCGATTATCATCTGATGGGTGTTGACATACCTGCTTTCCGTGATACCCACCCGGCGGTGGACTGGCTTTACATCACGCTGCTGATGAAGCTGACCGGCAGCGATTCCGAGCCGCTGCTCCATCTGGGATACATCATTTTCCCGCTGATAGCCGCGGTCTCGATGTTCTTTCTCTCACGCCGGTTCATCAAGAATGCGTTGCTGGCGACGCTCCTGATCCTGGCGACGCCGGCGCTGATGACTGCTTCGCACACGCTCATGGGAGACATGCCGCTGCTGGCCCTGTGGCTGGCGGCGACGGCCATCTACATCTACGGGGTCGACCGCGGCGACATGCGGCTGCTGGTGCTGGCGGGCGTCGCCACCACCCTGGCGGTCTTTGCCGGGTACCAGGGCCTGGCGCTGCTGGTACTGCTGCCGGCCTATGCCTGGATCAACCGCAGGCTTTCCTGGAGGACGGTGCTGCCGCTACTGCTGCCGGCCGCCGCTTTCGGGCTGTTCACGGTCTACAACTACATCGATTACGGCGGGCCCCCGCGCTTCACCCACGCCAAGGGGCTGAGCATGCAGGAGGGCGATCTGATCGGGAGGTTCCAGGGCACGCTGCTGCAGGTGGGCGGCGCCTCGGTCTTCCCGCTGGCTCTGGCCGGCATCTTTGCGCTGCGGCGCCGGCGTTATTTCCTGCTTCCCATTGTCGGCGCGATCGCGGCGGCCTGGGGAATCTACCACTACCGCAACGACGCTTACACGGCGGCGGCGGCGGTGCTGTTCGTGATCTTTATGACCGGGGTAGTGATGGCGCTGGCGTCGGTAACAGCCGACGGCATCGGGCAGCTGCGCCGGATCGTCCTGCGGCGCGAGTTCGATGCGGACTTTGTCTTCCTGGCGCTATGGCTGCTGTCGATGCTGGCCGCCGTCATCGTGCTGCTGCCACACTCGACCGCCAAGTATAGCCTTCCGTTCCTGGCGCCGCTGATACTGATGGTCTTCCGCGAAGCCGAGGCGAGGATCCCGTCGCGGAAGGTGCTGATGACAGTCATGTCGCTGGCGGTATTCTTCACCCTGGGCACCGGGGTGATCGTATCCGCGGCCGACTACCAGCTGGCCCAGACCTACAAGGATTACGCCCTCAGCTTCGACCCGGCGGCATACCGCCCTGGAGGCGCAAAGTACCAGGGACCCCCGTTCAATGGAGTGTCTCATATAAAGCACTTCCCCACGGTCTGGTTTGTCGGGGAATGGGGTTTCCGCCATTACATGGAATCGGAGGGCTACCAGTATCTGACGACCGATAGCACGGCGCCGGTCGCCGGCGACCTGATCGTCAAACCGAGGCTGAGTGAATGGCCGCTGGCGGATCAGGTTACCAGCCGCATGAGGCTGGTCGGCACCACGGTGGTGCAGGGATCGCTGCCGGTGAGGGTGATGAGCTTCGAGGCCGGAGCCGGCCTCTACGGGAATTTCTGGGGACCGCTGCCCTATTCGGTCTCGGATGCGCCGATAGAGCGCTTCGACGTCTACCAGGTCGCTGGAAACCAGCCTTAGGAATTTATCCGAACATCAACTTCATGCTCTTGACGTAATTCTTCATCACGCGGACGGAGGTCATCTTCCGCATATGCCGGAGCATGATGTTGGGCCGCAGGTAGAACCGGCGATAGGCCTGCCGGGGAGCGTTGGCCAGCTGCTCGTTGGTCACGTGTTTGTGGCGATAGACCGGCTTTCCCATCACATCGTAATCGTACCAGTCCTCCGTCAGCAGCAAGCCCTCTTCCCGATATCTCTCGAATTCCTGCGTGCCCGGGAACGGCACCATGATACCGAAGCCGGCGCTGTCGAGCGCGATCTCACGGGAAAAATCGATCGTCTCCTGAATCGTTTCGGGAGTCTCGTCAACAAATCCAAAAAGGAAGTAGCCATGGGCGGAGATGCCGGCTTTGCGAGTGGCCTTCACTGCCGCCGCCACCTTTTCCCTGGTGATGTTCTTGATCTCCCTGAGCATGTCCGCATTGCCCACTTCGATGCCATACTGGACCAGCCGGCAGCCGGCCTTTTTCATCGCCGAGAGCATCTCGGGGTCGACTTCGTTGGCGCGGGCGCTGCAGGTCCAGGCGATATCAAGGTTGCGCTCGTTGATCAAGCGGCAGATCTCCAGCAGGCGCTTGCGATTGCAGATCATCGAGGGATCGCGGAAGGAGAATGTGCTAACCGCGTAATCGCGGTACAGCCAGGTCATCTCATCGACGATATTCTCGGCGCTGCGAAGCCGGTACCTCTTTCCCTGCTGACCGGTCACGTCACAAAAACAGCAGTTGTAAGGGCAGCCGCGGCCGCTGATAATACAGGAGAAATTCCCGCTCTTGCCCCAGGCGGGGAAGGGGTTGTAAAATGCCGGCTCCGGCAACAGGTCGTGCGCCGGAAAAGGCAGCACGTCGAGTTCCTTCCTTTTATCCCTGGTGGCGGTCGTCACCGGTCCGGACTCAGCGGCGATCACCAGCCCGGGTATCGCCTCGAGACTGTCGCCGGCGGCAAGGGCATCGCAGATGTCGCGCATGGTCTCCTCGCCCTCGCCGAGTACGGCGACATCGACTCCTGCTTCACCCACGGCGTCCATCGGCAGGGCGGTCACGTGCGGCCCCCCTACCACGGTCAGGATTTCCGGATCGGCTTCCTTGGCGAGTTGGGCCAGCTTGCGGGCGTCGGGCCATTGTGGCGTAAGGGAAGAGATGCCGACGACATGCGGCTGAAATGATTTGATGGTGCTGCGGATTTCACTTGCCGCCGTTCCCATCGAGTAGGCGTCAATGATACGGACCTCGTGGCCGGCCTCGCGAACAGTCGCAGCCACATAAGCCAGACCCAGGGGCTGCGTTGAGATCCAGGGGCGCTCGATCTCGTCCTTCCAGAAGCCCCGAGGCGGCGTCATCAGAAGAACCCTGCATCCCGAATTAGTTTCCTTCATCCTATTCCCGTCATCTGCCCGGGCCGTCTCCGGCCGGGTGAATTGCTGCCTTCGACGCGAATAATTCTTCGCGGAAGCACGATGGTGTACAGGTCTCTATCGAATGGAAGATTGCTCGAACCGGCAAGTCTCCGGAAAGTCCGGAAAGCCGTTGACTGAAAGAAGATTTCCCCTACCCCGAGCACACCCGGACATGATGAATCTGTACCCAGGCCGCCACCGTGCGGCTGCCTGACCCCACCTTTATCCAATGTTACAATTATAACAATATTGCGTCAAATGGGCCGGTAACCGCCTGGCAGCCGGCTTCCCCGCGAAAAAATTTCCGGTTTTGATCCGCCTTCTCATTTGAATACCTGTCTCGCTGCCCGCAGATAGTTGAAGAACACCGGCGGCGACGCCATCTTCCTCAGGTGAAGCGCGAGGATCCTCGGCCGCAGGTAGAAGCCGCGGTAAGCGCGGCGATGCGCCCTTATGATCTGCTCGCTGGTGACGTTCGCGTTGCGGTAGACCGGCTTGTTCATATAATCGTATTCGCGCCACTCTCTGGTCAGCAACCGGCCTTCGGACTGGTAGCGCTCGAACTCGCGGGTACCGGGGAAGGGAACCAGGATCATGAAGCCGGCGCTGTCGAGATCCAGTTCCCTGGAGAACTTCGCCGTTTCTTCCATGGTCGCCCCGGTCTCGTCGGAAAAGCCGAACATGAAGTAACCGTGGGGAGAGATGCCGGCCTGGCGCGTATCCCTGACCGCCTGTTCCACCTGTGTTTTTTCCATGCGTTTGATCGACTTGATCATGTCGGCATTGCCGACTTCGATGCCGTATTTTATCAGATAGCAGCCTGCCTGCTTCATGGCCTTGAGCATCTCCAGGTCGACCTCATCGGCGCGGCTGTTGCAGTTCCAGACGATGTCGAGCTGCCGCTCCCGGATCAGCCGGCAGATCTCCAGGAGCCGCTTGCGGTTGCATACCATCGATGGATCCCGGAAGGAAAACATGGAGATGCCAAAATCGCGGCTGAGCCACGCCATCTCGTCGACGATGTTTTCCGCGCTCCGCAATCT
The DNA here is from genome assembly GCA_023382335.1 of Actinomycetota bacterium. Taxonomy (GTDB): domain Bacteria; phylum Actinomycetota; class Thermoleophilia; order BMS3ABIN01; family BMS3ABIN01; genus JACRMB01. The sequence continues at coordinate 16,636 of JAMCPM010000005.1, read as the reverse complement.
GTACTGCTTGCCCTGCTGGGCGGTAACGTCACAGAAACTGCAGTAATAAGGGCATCCTCGGCCGCTGAGGATGCTGGAGAAATGTCCCCTCCTGCCCCAGGTGGGCAGGGGGTTGTAGGTGGCGGGATCCGGCAGCAGGTCATGGGCCGGGAAGGGAAGGCTGTCGAGGTCGGTGATCTTCGGCTGGGGTTCGGTCCGCACGACTTCGCCTTCGATCTGAAGAGCTATGCCTTTGACGCCGCGGAGATCGCCTCCGGCCGCCACTGTGTCACAGATGTCCCTGATCGTTCCCTCGCCCTCTCCGACCACGGCGATGTCGACGCTGGGATCGGCGGCCGTCTCTTCCGGCAATGCCGTAACATGCGGCCCGCCCATCACCGTGATGATCTTTTCATCAACACTCCTGGCGATGCGGAGCGCCGCCTGCACGTCCGACCACTGCGGTGTCAGGCAGGAAATGCCTACGATCCTGGGGCGCATCGTTTCGATCTTCTCACGGATAGCATCCCCGGAGAGTCCCAGCGCGTGAGCTTCGAGGATCTCGACGGGGTAACCGCCCTGGCGAACCGCGGCCGCGATATAGGCGATGCCAAGAGGCTGGGTCGATTCGCGCGGCTTCTCGACGGCGTCCTGCCACAAGCCTTTGGGAGCGGTAAGCAGCAGTACCCTGCAGTCTGTTCTGTCACTAATCAATCGCCCCTCCTAAATTCCGTATGCCGGCGGGCCTCATGAACGCGCGCGCGCCACCTTGACGAAGCTTCTGACCAGCCGGTAATACCTTCTGATATCCTCCGGCCCCCGGATGGCGGTCGCCAGCCTGACGAACTGCCTTGGCCGCACGAAGAACTCGACGATGGCCTTGCGGTGCATTTCCTGGATGTAGTCCGCGGTCAGGCCGTTGGGAACGAAGCCAAGATTGCCGCGCTGATAACTCGAGCCGATATCGAGGCTCATGTTGGTGGAGCCGTATTCGTGCGCGATCTCCCGCGCCTGCGAGCCGGGAGCCAGGTACATGACGCTGATGTTCATGGAATAAAGCGGCAGTGATTTGGCGAAGTCGATCGTCTCGCGAATAGTCTCTCTGGTCTCGATCAGGTGCCCGATCATGAAGTAGCCGCGAATCCTGATGCCCTCATCGCTCAGCCAGCCCAGCACCCGCCGCACGGTCTCCTTGTCCACGGGCTTGTGGATGAACCTGAGCACCTCGTCGCTGCCGCTCTCGATGCCGCACGACACCAGCCAGCAGCCGGCGTCCCTCATTGCCTTGATGACCTCGCGGTCCAGCGTCGTCAGGTTGACCGTCGCCGTCCAGGGAATGTTGATGCCGCGCTCTTTCATCAGGCTGCAGATCTCCAGCACCCGCCGCTTGTTGAGCGCGAAAGTATCTTCATGGAAGCTGACCTCGCGGGCGCCGAACTCCTTGATGACGTGCTCGACCAGGCCGACGACGTACTCGGCTGAGTTGCCACGCCAGCGATGGGTCCAGACCGAGTTGCAGAAGATGCACTGGAAGGGACAGCCCCGGCTGGTGATGAGCGTGACCACCGGCTTGCGCCGGTAGACCATCTGGTGGGGGGCATAGGTCTCGATGCCTTCGATCAGATGGAAGGCCGGATATGGCAGATCGTCAAGGTTGTCAATGAGCGGACGGGCCTCGTTGCGCACGACCTCGCCGTCACGGTGGAAATAGATTCCAGGCACGTGATCGAGTTCGCCGCCGGATTCGATGGTCTCCACCAGCTCCAGCAGCGAATACTCGCCTTCGCCGGTCACCAGGTAGTCGATGGCCTCGCACTGGGCCAGATCGTCGGGGAACACCATCACGTGGGGGCCCCCGGCGACGATGGGGATGCCGAACTCGCTCTTGATGGCCTTGGCGGTCTCGATCGCCTGGTTGGCCCCGATCGAATACACCGAGAGGCCGATGAGCTCCGGCTGGAACCGCTTCACTTTTTCAGCCAGGGCCAGCAGGCTGAGCGGATGCCTGACCGAATCGATGATCATCACTTCGTGCCCGGCCTTCTCCAGGACCGCGCCGAGGCAGCAGAGGCCGTAGGGGGGAAGGTACGAGCCGATATCCTCCAGATTCCCGTAACGCTTTTCACCGCTGACGGCGCCGCTTATCAACAGTAGCTTCATCGCGTATCACATCTCATGTTTCGCTGGCTATCGCAATCGCTTCGATCAATCACGCCCGGTGAGCCGGCGGCAGACCGCCAGGGTGCTGGTGACGTCGGTGGCGAAGCCGTCGACGCCGACCTCGCGGGCGAACTCCTCGGAATGCGAGGCGCCGCCGGAGACGACCTTGACGCTGCCCCGCAGGCCTTCGGCTTCAAGCGCGGCCATGACGTCGAGCAGCGCCGGTTTGGTCGAGGTGGTGAAAGCCGAAAGCAGCAGCAGGTCGGCGCCGGTCTCCATGACCTTGCTTAAAAATTTTTCCGTCGAGACGTTCACACCCAGATCGTGCACTTCGTATCCGGCTGCCCTCAGGGCCGACACGATGATATTCTTGCCGATGTTGTGGATGTCGCCCTTGACCGTTCCCATGACCACGATGCCCGCCTGCTCGTGGCGGCTTTCAAAAAGGTAGGGTTCGAGCACGGCCATCGACTTCTCCACCGCTTCGGCCGAGCGCAGCATCTCGGGGATGAAATACTCGCCGGTCTGATAACGGCTGCCGACCTCTTCCATGGCGCTGGAGAGACGGCCGAAGATCTCGTCGGCGCTGGCCTGGCCCGAGGCGACGATGGCATCGGCCATGTCGGCGCTGGCATCGGCGTCGCCGGCGATCAGCGCCGATTCGAATCTTTCAAGGATCTCTTCCATTTCTTGCAGCTTTTCTCCCGATGCTCAGCCTTAGTAGGCGCCGTACTTTCTTCCGTACTCGACCAGCGCGGCGATATTCTCCGGCGGCGTCGACAGCGGAATCGAATCGCCGCTGCTCAATATAAAGCCGCCGCCATCGCCGGCCGCGGCGATAGCCGCCCGCACCGCCTCTTCGACGTCACAGGCGCTGCCTTTCTCGATCACCGAGACCGCGTCGATGTTGCCCTTGAGCGCGACCTTGCGGCCGACCGCGGCTTTGGCCGCCGCCAGGTCGATGGGCGAATCGATCTCGAGCGCCGCGGCGCCGGTCCTGGCCATGTCCGCCAGGATTGGCATGCTGTTTCGGCAGATATGCAGGATAACTGGAATATCCTCCGCCAGCTCCGCGATCGCCTTGCGTTCGGATGGAAAAGCGAATTCGCGGTAATGCTCCGGGGAGATCATGCTCGATGAGGCAAAGGAGTCCTTGACCACCAGCGCGTCGACGCCCGCCTTGATGAGCGCCTTGCCGACGGCGATGGTCGCCGGCCTGACCGCTTCGATCAGATCGCGAACCAGCCCGGGGTCGCGATAGAAATCAGTCATGAACTCGATCAGCCCCCGGACCGTGGCCGCGTATTCGAACGGCGCGCGGACGCTGCCGATGACTGCATAGCTGCCGGCGGCGTCTTCGACCAGCCTCTCGACCGGCTCCATCTTGCCGCCTGACCAGGGATCGGGCATGACCAGCCTTTCCAGGTCATCACGCCCGCCGACGATCGCCTCGACCACCAGCGGCACGTCATTGCCCTCGATCTCGACCGGACACCCCAGCACGCTGGGATGCGGTCCCAAACCCATCTCGGCAACGGCGCCGTCGTAGCCGAACTCCCGCCGCGCCGCTGTCAGGGCTTCGGCGAGGCAGGCGCCGGCGGCGAAACATTCGTCATTGGCGCGCCCGATGACCTTGGGCGCAAAGAAGCCGTCGATCACGGGCACTATGGGAACACGGTCCGGCATCTCGCCGGCCAGGACCGCCAGGAACCTTTCACGGGAATTCACCAACCCACCCCTACTGCCTTCATCTTGTTTTCTTTACGTGAACTGGGCCACGACGCGAGGCGCTTCTTTCCATAAGACTTCCAGGCGGTAGAAATCGCGCGCGTCGGGGGTAAAAATGTGTACGACGATGCTGAGGTAGTCCAGCAGGACCCAGTCGCCGCGGGCTTCTCCCTCGGTCCTCAAAGGGGGGATGCCTTCCTGCTCCTTGATCTTGCGGCGGATGCCGTCGGCTATCGCCTTTGCCTGACGCTCGGAGCGGCCGGTGCAGATAAGGAAATAATCCGTGTAGCTGACGACTTCCCTCATGTCGAGAATGACGATCTCGGCCGCTTTCTTGTCGGCGGCCGCCTCGGCGATCGCCTCTACCAAACTGTCGCTGCTGATGCTCTTAGTGATCTAGTGCCTCTCGTTTCAAAATGGCTGCCGTTATCATGCCGGCGCCGGTGCCGGCCACCCGCCCGGCGCTACCTTTTCTGCAGCAGCGCCAAATTAACGTCTCTTCCCATGATAACAATGATTTGGCGCTTTTCCATGTTATCGTCCTTGATTATCGTCCCGGTGCCCAGCGCGTCGCGCACGCGGTTGCCCGCGGCCAGCACGTCGCTGCCGACGCGGATCTGGGTGCTGTCGAAATTGACGCCCGATGGGTCCGGCTGCTGGGTCATCGTGTATCGCAGCGGCGCCAGCCTGTCGGCCGCGGCCTCGACCAGGCCGGGGGTCTCGGTGCCGTTGCGGACCTCCAGGGCGATGGCGGCGTCGCGCGAGGTGCCGGTCATCAGGGTCTCGATCTCGGCGGGCACCGGCTCGAGGTACCAGTCACTGCCGGTGACGGCGATCTTGACCGGCAGCGGATAGGCGCCAAAAGGCCGGTTCTGCGTGGTGATGCCGAGGATGAGATCGGTGAAATCGCCCTCGTCCATGTCGGTCTGCACGCGCGCGTAGATCAGCGCCGCCAGGCCGCGGCGCTCGACGTCGGTCTTCAGCGCCAGTGAATCCCTGAGCCCCTGATAGAAGAGTGACTGCACCCGCGGGCCGGCAAGCCCGTCGGCCGCGGACGCCTTGAGGTAGATCATGGCGTTGGCGGCGCTGGTAGGATTGTCCCCGGCGGTCAGATGCACCGGCGGGGCGGCGGCGCTCAGGTCCTGGGCGCGGTCGGTCCGGAAATTGATGGTCCCTGCCTGCGCCAGCGCCAGGTCGAGGACGCCGTAGTTGAGGTTGATATGATACTGGATGGGCACCTGCAGGAGGTTGGCCACGGTCTGGTCCAGCAACTCCTGGCCGCCGAGCGCGGTGATGTGGTCGAGCTCCTGGAAACCGCGGCCGGGCGTGTCGGAGACCGTCCGCGCCGGGATGGTGAACAGGCCGAAGCCGCCGTCGTTTTCGGGAACCAGAACCGCCAGCTGGCTCAGCCTGCCCTCTTCGTCGTTGCCGGTGATTATGACCGTGCCGGCCCCCGACGCGATAGAGCCGGAATCCGGAGTAGCCGCCACCGATCCGCGGCTGCGCAAGGTCATGAAGACGGCCGCGAACATAAGCAGCGAGATCACTGCGCCGCTGAGAAGGATCAGGCGCGCGGTCCGGCGCCGCCGCAGCCGGTGCTGCGCGGTCAGCCGGGCCTTGCGGAATCCCGACTCGCTGGGAGGCGGATAGCCGCGCCGGCGGCGATCGCTACGCTTGAGGCTATTCTTGAAGGTATAGTCGTTCTTTTTCAATGAATTTCTCGACGCCCTCGGGAACCAGATATCTGATCGATCTTCGCCGTGCCACCCTTTCCCTGATCAGGCTGGAAGACACATCGATGCAGGGAATCTCCATTATCCGCACCCGCGGGTGCTGAAGGAATTCCCGGGTATCGGCAGGCATCTGCTCGAGCGAATAGCCGGGGCGGCGGGCGGCGATCAGGGTCGCCAGGCGCAGGATCTCATCCGGTTCCTTCCATTGAAGGATCTCGGCGACGGCATCAGTGCCGGTGATGAAGAAGAGCTCTGCCGCCGGTTTTTCCTCCCGGAAATGCCGCAGGGTATCTACTGTGTAGCATATCCGATTCTGATCGATCTCGTAGCGGGAGACCTCGAAGCGCGGGTTGGAGGCGGTGGCGATGACGTCCATCTCGTAGCGTTCCTCGGAGCTGGCCGAGCCGGTCTGCTTGTGCGGGGCCAGGCCGGTCGGCATGAAGATGACTTCGTCGAGGGCGAAATGGGAGACGGCCTCCTCGGCGCAGACCAGATGCCCGACGTGAATCGGGTTGAAGGCGCCGCCCATTATTGCCAGTTTCATGTTAGCCATGACTTTAAGTCATTCAATGGCGGTGGCGCCTAATCCTGCGAAGCCTCAGCCACGCACCTGCCCGTCACCGGTGATTACGTACTTGGCCGAGGTCATTTCCCTCAAGCCCAGGGGACCGCGCGCGTGCAGCTTCTGGGTGCTGATGCCGATCTCGGCGCCCATGCCGAACTGGCCGCCGTCGGTGAAGCGGGTCGAGGCGTTGACGTAGACGCAGGCGGCGTCCACGCGTGCCGTGAAACGGCGCGAGTTCTCGAGGTCCTCGGTGAGGATGGCCTCGGAATGGCCGGTGCCGTAGCGGGAGATGTGCGCGATCGCCTCATCGACGCCGCCGACGGTCTTCATGGCCAGCTCCAGGTCGAGGAATTCAGTGGCGTAATGCTCCTCGGTCGCCTCGGCCACCCTTTCGCTCCTGCCCTTGATGAGCGCGCGGGAGTTCTCGTCAGCGTAAATTTTTACCTTGCGGTCAAGCAGCTCCTTGGCCACCAGAGGCACGAAGTCCGCGGCGATGTCCTCATGGACCAGCAGCGTCTCCACCGAATTGCAGACGCCCGGGCGCTGCACCTTGGCGTTGATGACGATCCTGACCGCCTTGCCGATGTCGGCGCTGGCGTCGACGAAGATGTGACAGTTGCCGCCGGCGGCGTAGATCACGGGGATCTTGGAGTTCTTGACCAGGTATTCCTTGAGCGCTTCGCCGCCCCGGGGGATGATCAGGTCGATATAGTCGCTCATCTGCAGCAACTGCTTGAGGTGGCTGCGGTCGCGCGACTCCACCAGGGAGACCGCGTGCGCGGGCAGCCCGGCGTCGATCAGGGCGCCGTTGATGACTTCCGTGAGCATGCGGATGGAATGCAGCGAAGCGCTGCCTCCCCGAAGGATGACGGCGTTGCCGGTCTTGAGACAGAGGCCGGCGGCGTCAACGGTGACGTTCGGCCGCGCCTCGTAGATGACGGCGACCACGCCAAAAGGGACCCGCACTTTTTTGACTTCCATGCCATTGGCCAGGCGCCAGCCGTCGATGATTTCGCCGACGGGGTCAGGCAGGGAGGCGATGCTCCTGAGGCTCCAGGCCATCTCGCGGATGCGATCCTCGTCGAGCATCAGGCGGTCCATCAGCGCTCCCGAGAGATGCGCCGCCTTGCCTTCCTTGACGTCGTCGCGGTTCTCGCGCAGGATCTCGGCCGTGCGCCGCTCGAGCGCCATGGCGATCTCGTTGAGGGCGCGGTTCTTCTCCGCCGGCGTCAGCGACGCCAGCTCCCTGGAAGCCGTCTTCGCGTTTTCGCAAAGGTCCTTGATCTTCATGGAATCACCTGTCAGTAAATCCGCGAACACAAAACGGCGCGCGGATGGCTAAGTTAATCTTCGAGCACAAAATAATCTCGGTGTATTACTTCTTCCTCCCCATGCGGCAATAGCTTGATCACCTGGCGGCTCTGCATTCCCTTGATGCGCCGCAGCTCCTCGCTGGAATAATTGCTCACGCCCTTGCCGACCCGCTGGCGCCCTTCCTTGCGGAAGAAGACATCGACGGCCTCGCCGGCGGCAAAATGCCCCTCGACGCGCACGATTCCGGCCGGCAGCAGGCTCTTGCCGCGGCGGCGCAAGGCCGTGGCCGCGCCTTCGTCAATTACGATGGCGCCGCTGGAAGGCCGCCCATATTTCAACCAGAGCTTGAAACTGCTCATGGAAGACTTGAGGGGACGGAACCGGGTTCCCACCTTCTCGCCGGCGGCTATGTCGCTTACCACGCCCGGCCGGGAGCCATTGGCGATGACCACGCCGATATTGGCCGTCGTCGCCATTTCCGCGGCTACGATCTTGCTTTTCATGCCGCCGGAACCGATGGCGCTGCCGGCGCCCCCGGCTTCGATCTCGTCCAGCAGAGACCGGTCGGTAACCTCTTCGACCAGCCTGGCATTGGTATCCACGGAAGGATCACTAGTATATAACCCCTCCGTATCCGTGAGCAACATCAGCTCGTCGGCCTTCACCAGGATCGCGACCTGGGCCGCCAGGAAGTCGTTGTCGCCATAGCGTATCTCATCGGAGGAGGTGGTGTCGTTCTCGTTGACGATGGGGACGATGCCCCATTCCAGCAGTTTCATCAAGGTGTTGCGGGCGTTTAAGTACTGGCTGCGGCCCTCGATGTCGTAGGAAGTAAGAAGCACCTGGGCGGCGGTGACGCCTTCATCTGCAAAGAGCCGGTAGTAGCGATGGAAGAGCCGCCCCTGCCCGACGGCCGATGCCGCCTGCAGCTCCACGGTCTCGGAGAGACTGCCTTTGATAGGAATGAGGCCGAGCCCGCAAGAGATGGCGCCCGAGGAGACGACCACGACCCTGTTGCCGGTTTTGGCAAGAGTTGCGATCTGTGACACCAGGCCCGCCAGCACGTCGTCGCGCAGGCGGCCGCTTGTGTGGGTAAGGGTGTTGCTACCGATTTTTACCGCGTAGACCCGGTCCAGGGCTAGTGTCCCTTGCTTGTGAGTTTCAAAAGGCTGGCGGGCCTAGTTGAACGGCGCGACGGAGTGGGAGCGGTCGTTGGTCTCGACCCGCTGGATGTCGGCGCCCAGCCCCTGCAGTTTCTGCTCGAATTCCTCGTAGCCGCGATCGATGTGGCCGATGCGGCCGACCTCGGTGGTCCCGGATGCCGCCAGACCGGCCAGCACCAGGGCGGCGCCCGCGCGCAGGTCGGGCGCCTCGACGATGGCGCCCTCCAGCCGGCTGTCTCCATGCACCACGGCATGATGGCCGCTGACGCGAACGTTGGCGCCGAGGCGGTTGAGCTCGTCGACGAAACCAAAACGGTTCTCGAAAACATTCTCGGTGACGATGCTGTGGCCGCGGGCCAGCGACAGCAGGACTATCATCGGAGCCTGCAGATCGGTGGGGAAACCCGGATGCGGCAGGGTGGCGATGTCGGCGCTGCCATACTCGCCGTCGCCCTTGCAGCGGACGCGATGGTCGAACTCCTGGATGCTGACGCCGATGGCGCGCAGCTTGCTGATGAAGATCTCCAGATAAAGGGGGTTGATGCCTTCGATCTCGATGTCGCCCTCGGTGACCGCGGCGGCTACCATGAAGGTCCCGGCTTCGACCCGGTCGGGAATGACCGTATGGGCGGTGCCGCCCAGTTCCTCGACGCCCTCGATGACGATCGTGTCCGAGCCGGCGCCGGCGATATTGGCGCCCATCGAGGTCAGGAACTTGGCCAGATCGATGATCTCAGGTTCGCGGGCGGCGCTCTCGATCACGGTGCGTCCCCGGGCCATGCAGGCAGCCATCATCACGTTCTCGGTGGCGCCGACGCTGGGGTAATCGAGGCTGATGACGTCGCCGGTGAGCCCGTTGGTGGCGACGTTGATGAAGCCGTGGTCGGCATTGATGCGTGCGCCCAGTTTTTCCAGGCCGCTTAAATGGAAATTTATCTGCCGGGGGCCGATGTTACAGCCGCCGGGCATGGCCACGCGGGCGCGGTGCAGGCGCGCCAGCAGGGGGCCCATGACGACGATCGACGCGCGCATCTTGCGCACGAGTTCGTAGGGTGTTGTGTGCGAGAGCTCTCCGGAGGCGTCGATCTCAACGCTGTCGGCGCCGATTTGCACGTCGGCGCCGATCTCCCTGAGCACGTCCGCCATCGTGAAGACGTCCTTGATCAGGGGGACATTGTGGAGAGTGACCTTGCCTGAGGTCAGCAGGGAAGCCGCCATCAGCTTCAGGGCCGAGTTCTTGGCCCCGGACACCCTCACCGAGCCCACGAGGGGAAAACCACCGTTAATTACGTATTTGGCCATATTCACAGAAGGTTAAAGGTTTTGGGAGGCAATTTCCACCGTCGCCCTAACCTTCTACCACGTGGCCCTAGACTTTTCCTGCAACCTTGAGCCGGTTGGCGGCCCGGCGGCGGGACTGCTCAGCCCGGTGAGTATCGACTTCAGACTCGTCGGCGCGGGCGAGAAACTTCTCTGCGCGCTCCAGCGCCGCCTTCGACCTCTCGACGTCGATATCCACGGCGTTCTCGGCGGTGTTCACGAGCAGCAGCAGCCGGTCGAACTGCATCTTGACGTATCCTGTACCCACAGCCATGAACTTCCAACCATTGCCGCTCTCGTTGACCCTGACCTCGCCGATGACCGTGCGCGACACCAGCGGCGCGTGTCGGGGCAGGATGCCGAGCTCGCCCATCTCGCCGGGTACGACGACGACGTCGGCGCGCCCGTCATAGACCAGCCCTTCCGGGGTGACTATCTCGCACTTGAGGCCTGTGATTGTTTTTTCTTCTACTGCCATATCTCTCTCAGTCTGCTTCAAGGGGACACGATTTCATCGTGTCCCCGGTCCGGATTTCCTAGGCCGCTTCCTCTTCGCCGCCGGCGCCTTCGGCCTCGACGGCCTGGCCGCCCATTTCCTGGGCATTCTTGACGACTTCCTCGATGCCGCCGGCCATGTAGAAGGCCTGCTCGGGCAGGTCGTCGTGCTTGCCCTCGATGATCTCCTTGAAGCCGCGGACCGTATCCTTGAGCGCAACGTAAACACCCGGGCGTCCGGAGAATGTCTCAGCCACATGGAACGGCTGCGACAGGAAACGCTGCAGCTTGCGCGCCCTGGTAACGGTGAGCTTGTCCTCGTCGGAGAGCTCGTCCATGCCCAGGATGGCGATGATGTCCTGCAGCTCCTTGTACCGCTGCAGGATCTCCTGCACGCGGGTAGCTACTGCGTAGTGCTCCTCGCCTACAGCCAGCGGCGAAAGGATCCGTGAAGTCGAATCGAGCGGATCGACGGCCGGATAGATGCCCATTTCAGAAATGGCGCGCGAAAGGACGGTCGTTGAGTCCAGGTGGGCGAAAGTGTTCGCCGGCGCCGGGTCGGTAAGGTCGTCAGCAGGTACATATACTGCCTGCACCGATGTGATCGAGCCGCTCTTGGTGGAAGTGATGCGCTCCTGCAGCTCGCCCATCTCCGAGGCCAGCGTCGGCTGATAACCCACGGCGGACGGCATGCGTCCCAGGAGGGCCGACACTTCCGAGCCCGCCTGCGAGAAGCGGAAGATATTGTCAAGGAAGTAGAGTACGTCCTGGCCCATCTTGTCGCGGAAGTATTCCGCCATGGTCAGGGCGGTCAGGCCGACACGCAGACGGGCCCCGGGGGGCTCGTTCATCTGGCCGTAGACCAGGCAGGTCTTGTCGAGGACACCGCCATCGCTCATTTCCCCGTAAAGCTCGTTGCCCTCACGGGTGCGCTCGCCCACGCCGGAGACCACGGAGACGCCGCCGTGCTGTGAGGCAATATTGTGGATGAGCTCCATGATGAGGACGGTCTTGCCTACGCCGGCGCCGCCGAACAGGCCGGTCTTGCCGCCCTTGACGTAAGGCGCCAGCAGATCGATGACCTTGATGCCGGTCTCAAAGATCTCGTCGGTCGGTGTCAGTTCCTCAAAGGCGGGCGCCGAGCGGTGGATCGGCCAGTTCTCGTCGGCCTTGACCTCGCCGAGGTCGTCGATGGCCTCGCCGATGACGTTGAAGAGGCGGCCGAGCGTCGCGTTGCCGACCGGCACGCTGATGCCGTCGCCGGTATCGATTACCTCGAGGCCGCGGGCGATGCCGTCGGTGTTGTCCAGGGCCACGGCGCGCACCTTGTTGTCACCCAGGTGCTGCTGCACCTCGGCGACCAGCCGCTTGCTGGTCCCGTCCTCCTGAGGCACCTGGACCTCCAGGGCGTTGTAGATGGCCGGCAGCTGTTCTTCGAACTTCACGTCCAGAACCGGCCCGATGACTTCGACAATCGTACCTGTATTCATTTCTATCTCCTCAATTCCAAGTTGAAAAAAACTTTTCTTTACCCCAGCGCCTCGGCGCCGGCGACGACTTCGAGGATATCCTGGGTGATGGCCGCCTGACGCGCCTTGTTCATGTCGAGCGTCAGCTTGTCGATCATCTCCTCGGCGTTATCGGAAGCGTTGCGCATGGCGGTCATGCGGGCGCCGTGCTCGCTGGCGGTCGACTCCAGCAGCGCCCTGTAGATTGTCGTGTCCACATATGTGGGCAGCAGTCCCGCCAGGATCGCCGATGCGTTCGGCTCGTAGATGAAATCGCCCTCGAGCTTCTTGATCGCGCCTTCCTCAACCGGCTCGGGAACGGCCTCGACCAGCTCTTTCCCCAGGGGAAGGATGACCTGCTCGGTCACGATCTGCTCCACCGGGGATTTGAAATGGTTGTAGACCAGGTGCACCTTGTCGAGTCCGCCCGCCGCATACATGGTGGCGATGCGGTGGGCGACATCCTCGGCGTCGGTGTACTTGGGCCGGTCGGTGATGCCCTGGATCGATTCCTGGATCGTGAAGCCGCGGAAGCGCATGGTGCCGACGCCCTTCTTGCCGATGACGATCCAGACCACTTCCTTGCCCTCCGCCACCAGCTCGTCGTGCAGCATCAGGCCGTGCCTGATTATGTTCGAGTTGAAGCCGCCGGCGAGGCCGCGGTCACCCGTCAGCATGACGATGCCGACCCGCTTGATCTCGTCGTGGACCTCGAGCAGGGGGAACTGATCGCCCTCGTTGGCGTGCTTGGCGACCTCCTGCATCAGCTCGAACATGCGCTCGGCGTAGGGCCGCAGGGCCTCGATGCGCGACTGCGCCCGGCGCAGCCTGGCGCCGGCCACCATCTCCATGGCCTTGGTCGTCTTGCGGGTATTGGCGACAGATCCGATCCGCCGCGAGATATCTTTTAGCTTTGCCATGATTTATCCCGGTCCGGGCCGCTAGGAAGCAGCCGGAACCGCGAGCTCCTCCTGGTCGGGGCTGAAGTCCTTGAGGAAAGCCTCGAGGGCCGCGCGCAGCTTGGCCTCGGTGTCATCGCTCAAGTCCTTCTCTTCCTTGATGGTGGAGAGCACGTCAGCGTGCTCGGCCTTGAGGTGGTCGACGAGGCCCTTGTTGAACTCGGGCACGCGATCGACGTCGATGCCGTCGAGATAACCCTGGGTGGCCGCAAACAGCACCGCCACCTGCTCCTCGACCGGCATTGGCGTGAACTGGCCCTGGTTCAGGGAGACGACCACGCGCTCGCCACGGGCCAGCTGGGCCTGGGTGGCGGCGTCGAGCTCGGAGCCGAACTGGGCGAAGGCCTTGAGTGCGTTGTACTGGGCCATGTCCAGGCGCAGCTTGCCGGCGACCTTCTTCATCGCCTTGAGCTGGGCGTTGCCGCCGACGCGGCTGACCGAGATACCTACGTTGATGGCCGGCCTGACGCCCGAGTAAAAGAGATCGGGCTCCAGGAAGATCTGGCCGTCGGTGATGGAAATGATGTTCGTCGGAATATAGGCCGATACGTCGCCGGCCTGCGTCTCCACGATCGGCAGGGCGGTAAGCGAGCCGCCGCCCAGGCTGTCGGCCAGCTTGACCGAGCGCTCCAGCAGACGGGAGTGCAGGTAGAAGACGTCGCCGGGATAAGCCTCGCGCCCGGGAGGCCGGCGCAGCAGCAGCGACATCTGGCGGTAAGCATCCGCGTGCTTGGTCAGATCGTCGTAGATGCAGAGCGCGTCCATGCCTTTGTAACAAAAATATTCGCCCATGGCCGTGCCGACATAAGGCGCCAGGTACTTGAGCGGCGCCGTCTCGGAAGCGGAGGCCATGACCACGATCGTGTAATCCATCGCGCCTTCGGCTTCGAGCTTGGCGACGACGCTGGCCACGTTGGAGGCCTTCTGGCCGATGGCCACATAGATGCAGATGACGTCCTGGCCTTTCTGGTTCAGGATCGTATCCACGGCGATGGCGGTCTTGCCGGTCCGGCGGTCACCGATGATGAGCTCGCGCTGGCCGCGGCCGATGGGAATCATCGAGTCGATCGACTTCAGGCCGGTCTGCAGCGGCACGCGCACCGGCTGGCGCTGCAGCACGCCGGGAGCCTTGAACTCGACCGGGCGGTATTCGCTGGTCTCGATCGGGCCCTTGTCGTCGATGGGACGGCCGAGGGCGTTGACCACGCGGCCGACCAGAGCTTCGCCTACTGGCACGCTCATGACCTTGCCGCTACGCTTTACCAGGTCGCCTTCGGCGATGAGGGTGTCTTCACCCATGAGCACCACACCGACGTTGTCTTCCTCGAGGTTGAGGGCCAGACCGACAACATCATGGGGAAACTCGAGCATCTCGGAGGCCATGGCGCGTTCCAAGCCGTGGACACGGGCGATGCCGTCCCCCACCTCCAGGACCCGGCCCACCTCCTCGACTTCGACTTCGGCCTCGTAGTTCTCAATCTGGCTCTTGAGAACCGCGGTGATTTCTTCAGGACGCAGTTTCAAAGCTATTCACTCCCTATGTTGGCTTGGGCAAGCCTGACGCGCAGCTGTTCGAGCTTCGCCTGCAGGCTGCTGTCCACGATTACATCTCCAAATCTAAGAACGAGTCCGCCGAGGATGTCAGCGCGGACGGTCTCCTTGATATCGACCTTCTTGCCGATCGCATCCTCGATCCGCTTCCGAATCCCAGCCCTGGTCTCTTCCGGCAGCTCAACCGCCGACGTGATCTCGACCTCCACTATCCCGTTCTCCTTCTGCAGGAGCTTCTGGAATCGCTCGTTGAGATCCACGAGCAGATCCGAGTGGCGCTTGTCGATGATCAGGTTGATGCCGTTGACGAAGATGCGGTCGCCGCCCTCGGTCAGCTCCGCCACCACTTTCTTCTTGGTGACCGAGTTGATGCGAGGGTTCAACATGACCGCCGTCAGCTCGCGGGAACCTTCCATGGCCGTGCTGAAGGCCTTCAGGTCGGCCGCAGTTGCTTCCAGCGTGCCGGCGTCCCGCGCCGCTTCAAAGAGCGCCTGAGCGTAGACATTCGTTATATTTGACTCGCCCAAGCCTTACTGCCCTCCGGCGCCGAGCTGATCGAAATCGACTTCTGACAGGGCTTCGTCCACCAGGCGCAGATGATCCTCGCGGTTCATGGTCTTGCCTGTGACCTTGCCGGCCGCCAGGATGGTCAGGTCTGCGACCTGGTCCTTTATCTCCTGGATGGCCTTGCGGGTCTCGCGCTGGATCTGGTCGCGGGCGCCTTCTACTTCCTTCTGCGCCTGCTCCCGTGCCTGGCCGACGATCTCGGATTTGGTGCTTTCCCCCACCTTGTGGGCGCGATCGATGATCTCCTCAGCCTCGTGCTTGGCCGCGGCTATTGACTCGCGGTATTCCGCGAGCAGACGCTCGCCTTCGAGGCGGGAATGCTCCGCCGCCTTGATGCTCTCCTCGATGGAGTCGCGGCGCTTGTCAATCATGTTTTGTATGGGACCAAAAGCGAACTTCTTCAGAAAGAAGAACAGAATCAGGAACGTAATAATGGTCCATATGGCTAATCCGGGTTCAGGATTTATCATCTTGTTCTGGTAAGCACCTCCCGAAGCGGCCTTGCTGACACGGGGCGGCGGCGCTGACTGCGCCGCGGCCCGCATCGGCTGGCATAATGCCCGGCCGCTTGTGTATTAAGCGACAAAGATAAGCAGAATTGCGATAACCAGGGCGTACAGAGCGACGGCCTCGGTCACACCAATACCAATGAACATGGTGGTCCGGATGTCGCCTGAAGCCTCCGGCTGCCTGGCGATACCCTCGACGCTTTTGCCGACCAGGTAGCCAATGCCGATGCCGGGGCCCAGGGCGCCTATACCCATGGAGATGCCGGCAGCTAAAAGAGCTAACGCTTTATTGTCCATGAACTTACCTCCCTTCCTGTGATCAAGATGACAGATACAAACTCAGGTTCGGCGGGTCAAGCGTCCCGCCTGTCCTCACCGATTCATCGGGCTTAATGCTCCTGCTTGATCGCCCCGCCGATGTAAACCGCCGTGAGAATGGCGAAGATATAAGCCTGAATTGCCGCCACGAAAATCTCGAAGGCGCTGATGGCGAACACGCCAGCCTCGATCACTGGCGCAAGAATGGCAATCATCGCTATCGACGACAGCATGAAGATCAGATCGTAGAACACCAGGATCATGATATGGCCGGCCAGCAGATTTGCGAAAAGCCTGACGCCAAGCGAAACCAGACGGAAGATCTCGCTGACCACGTGAATCAGGAATAACACCGGTTTCAGCACCGCTGGAGCGGTACCCGGCACCCAGCCTTTGAAATAGCCTACTGGTCCATTGGCGCGAATCCCGGAAACATGCGTCAAAACGAAGGTCATCGCCGCCAGAGCAACCGTGACGTTAATATTGGATGTCGCCGCATAAGTGGCAATTGTGGGAATGCCGCGATGATCGAGACCCAGGAAGAACGGCACCAAGCCTATGAGGTTGCTGATCAGGATAAACAGGAAGAGCGAGATGATGTAGGGAAACCAGGCGGCCGCGGTCTTACCGTGCATGACGGCGCCGACGAGGTTGTCGCGGACATACTCGTAGAGTGCTTCGAAGGCCATTTGTTTTCGATCAGGCAGGACACGGGCGCCACGAGACACCAGATAGCAGAAGATCCCGACGATCAGCGCCCACAAGGC
>JAMCPM010000004.1 GCA_023382335.1 Actinomycetota bacterium | reverse complement strand
CAGGCTGGAGCGCACCCGCGGGCGCGGATAAAAGACCGTAGCCGGCACCGGCCGCGCCTCGATCTTTTCCGCCAGCAGCTGCGTCATCACCGAGACGCCCCCGTAATTGGAGCTGCCCGGGACCGCGAAAAGCCTCTCGGCTATCTCCTGTTGCAGCATCAGGCACCAGAACTCCAGCGAGGGCAGCTCAAAACTGATCATCACCAGGGGCGCGGCGACATTATAAGGCAGGTTGGCGACGAATTTTACCGGCGGCGGGTCCAGCGAGGCGAAATCGAACCTGACGGCGTCGGCCTGGTGCAGCTGAAAGTTCGGGCGCGAGCCGAACTCGTCCCGCAGCAGCTTCCCCAGGCGGCGGTCGAGCTCGACGCAGTGGACGGCGCCGCAGAGGTCGAGCAGCCGCTCGGTCAGGACGCCCAGGCCGGGGCCGACCTCGAGCACGGTGTCCTTCGGGCCCAGCGACGCCATGCGTTCGATGACGCCAAGGATATTGGGATCGATGAGGAAGTTCTGCCCCAGGCCGCGGTCCGGCGAGATGCCGCTGCGGCGAAGCCGTTCCAGGGGAGTCGGTTTAGAGGCCATCGATTGCGCTTCAGCCACCTGCCCGCGGCCGCTGCCGGCCTACTGGATTTCCAGGTGCCGCACCGCGATCAGCCGGATGGTCTCGGCGCAGTCGGCGGCCCGGTCGGCTACCTCTTCCAGCCGCTCGATGATCGCCTTGAGCTGATGGAAGGTCTTGAAATCGGTATCCATCTCGAAGAGGATGCCGTAGATCTTGACGTAGATATCGTCGACCTCGCCCTCGATGCGGTCGACTTCCTCGGAGATCTCCTCGGCTTCCCTCATGTTGGGACGCATGGTGAGGATGGCGTCGCGCAGCTTGCGCACCGCCCGCAGGTCGGTCTCGGCCATCTCCTCGAGCAGATGGTTGATCTCGGGGGGCAGATCGAAGCGGCGCATGACGATACGGTCGGCGGCGCCGGTGGCGAAGTTGGCAATCTTGTCCAGGCCCACGACCAGGCGGAAGAGGTCGGCGCGGCTGATGGGGAAGAAACCCCCGGCGGTCAGGCCGCTCAGGATTTCGTGCTTCATGGTGTCGGCGTTGCTCTCCAGCGAATCCAGCTCGCCGGCGGCCTTCTCCATGGCCTGGCAGGCGTCGGCGCAATAGAATTTGACCACGTCGACCAGCCGCTCGTTGATGGTCACAACCAGGTCGGCCATCTCGAGTATCTGTTCCAGCGTGCGCTGCTCGCTGGCCATTCCCAGATCCCTCACCGTGCCCTCTACCGAAGCCCCGGTGAGCGCCTCCTTCAATTTCTTCATGAATGCCATTGCCACCTACCTAGCCCGTAAAGGTTGACAGTATGTAATAGGAGGCCGCCGCCACACCCGCACAAAAAGGAAGTGTGATCAGCCAGGCCAAAATTATATCACGGAAGGTTCGCCATCCTACAGAGCCGAAGCCGGAAGCCATGCCGGTTCCGGTCACCGCGGAGGTGACGACGTGCGTGGTCGAGACCGGCAGGCCCAGGCGCGAGGCGGTGAAGATCACCATCGCCGCACCGGTCTCGGCCGAGAAGCCATGGACCGGATGCAGAGTGGTGAGGCCTTCACCGAGAGTGCGCACCAGCCGCATCGACGTGACGCTCAGATATGTGCCCAGCGCCATTGCTCCGGCGCAGGCGAGAATCACCCAGACCGGCACGTAGATCTCGGTGTAATGGTAGTGGGCGGCGAGGAAGAGGGCGATGATGCCCATCACCTTGGTGGCGTCATTGGAGCCGTGGGTGAAGGAGACGAAGCTCGAGGAGAAGATCTGCATCTTCTTGTAGAAGCCGTCGGCGCGCTCGATGTCGAGCCGCAGGGCGGCGAGGATGCGTTTCGACAGCATCATCAGCGCGAGCCCCACGAGCATGCCGATGACCGGCGAGAAGATGAGCGCCGCCATGATCTCGCCCAGCTTGGCCCAGTTGACTCCGTCAAGCCCGAGCGCCATGACGCCGGCGCCGAGCAGACCGCCGACGAGCGCGTGGGAAGAACTCACCGGCAGGCCCCAGAGCCAGGTGAGGATGTCCCAGAGCAGGGCGCCGATCATCGCCGCCACCACCAGCCTCGCCATCAGGTTGGAGTCGGCATCGCTGAAATTGATGACGCCGCCGATGGTCTTGGCCACCTGTACGCCCAGAAAGGGACCAACGAAATTGAAGACCGCGGATATGAAGATCGCGGTATGAGGTTTGAGGGCCTTGGTATAGATGACGGTTGATACGGCGTTACATCCATCATGAAAACCGTTCATCATGTCGAAGGCGATTGCGGCCATGACGACCAAGACGAGGAGGAAGGAACTGTCCACGCGCTTTTTGTATCATCTGGACGGGCCTGCTGCAACCCGGCCCGAATCAGAATTTCGTGATTATCCGATCAGCTTCCAGAGCAGGACGCCGCCGCCCACGACCCAGCAGTAGAGCGCGAAGATCCTCAGATTATGGCGGCGCACGTACCCGAGCAGGAACTTGATGGCGGCAAAGCCTGATATCGCCGCGGCCAGGAAGCCCGGGATGAGCGTGGCGGCGGTCTCGCCGTTGCCCCCGTCAAGCCCGTGCCGCAGCTTCAGGATCGCCGCGCCGGCGATGATTGGGATGCTCAGCAGGAAGGAATAGCGCGCCGCGGCCTCACGCGTCAGCCCCAGAAACAGGCCCGTGGAGATGGTCGCGCCCGAACGCGAGATCCCGGGGGCGATCGCCACCGCCTGGGCGGCGCCGATGAGGACGGAATCGGTGACGCTCAGGTCCCTGATATGGCGCTTCTGGCGCGCCACGGCCTCGCTGGCCACCAGCACAATGCCGGTGATGATCAGAAAGACTGCGACCTCCGCCGGCTCGCTGAAAAGATCCTCGAATTTCTTCTGGAAGGCCGCGCCGATGACGGCCGCGGGAATGGTGCCGATGATCAGCATGATTCCCAGCCGCCGGCGCGCCAGCGCCACCCGGCTGTGCTGAAAAAAGGAAGCGATGATCTCGACGATGTCCCGCCAGAAATAAGCCACGACCGCAACCATCGTGCCAAGATGCATGACAACGTCAAAAGAGGTCGAGGGAAGGTCCCAGCCGAGAATATCGGGAACCAGAACCAGATGGGCCGAGCTGCTGACGGGCAGGAACTCGGTAAGTCCCTGGACGATGCCGAGGACGATCGCCTGTATAAAACTCATGCGGAATTCTCCTGATCCGAGGTTGTATTGTTTGTATTGTTGACCCGGTCCTTCTTGGCCCGGGATGCCCCCTGTTCGATCCTGTCCTTCTTAATGTTGTTGATATGCCGCCAGACATACCATACTATGCCGGCGACGATGAGGATGCCGATGAAGATGTCCGCCTTGTGGAAATATCCTCCCAGCGTGTCCCAGTTCTCGCCCATCTTGAAACCGACGTAAGCCAGGAAGATCGACCACGGCAGAGCACCCAGAAATGTGTAGAGGCTGAAGGTCGAGAGCTTCATGCGGCTGATGCCGGCGGGAAAGGATATGAAGGTGCGGATCACCGGCATCAACCTGGTAAAGAAGACGGTGCTCCTTCCATACCTGGAGAACCAGCGGTCGGCCATGTCGAGATCGTGGTGCGACAGCAGTACATACTTGCCGTATTTCTCGATCAGCGGCCGGCCTCCACGGGCGCCCAGCCAGTAGGCCAGCAGCGAGCCCGCCAGGTTTCCCAGCGCGCCGACGATGCCCACCAGCACCAGGTTGAATTCCCCGGTAAAGACGAGGTAGCCGGAAAACGGCATGATGATCTCCGACGGCAGCGGGATGCAGGCCGATTCGATCGCCATGGCCAGAAATACACCCGGGTACCCCAACGCCGAGATGATGTCTTTGATAAACGTTCCGAGGAACTCGATCAGCGAAGTAATCATTGAATCTAGCTTACAGACTGAAACGGGCTAAGTAAAACCAAGGTGAGACCGCCGGCTGGCGCCAGGCCGCCGGCGCCCCGCGAACCGTCATAGAGAGGTTCGCGAACAGCTAAAGGGATGGCCCGCGAACAGCTAAAGGGATGGCCTGCACGGGCCGACCATTCTCTTTACCCTAGGGGTATTCTCTGAGGCTGACGGGCAAAAAGCGGACATTCGGACCGGGGGGGCGGGGCAATGACAGACAGTTCCAGCAGGGCTCGCAGTATTTCCGGATTCACCATCGCCGGCAAGATCCTCTTCGCCAACTGCGCCGTGGTCGCGGCCGGAGCTTTTGCCGGCACCTGGCTGGCCCAGGAATTCTCCGACGCATCCACCTTCGTGCTCGGCGCCGCCCTGTTCACCGGCGGTATCCTCGTCTGCCTGCCGGTCAATTATCTGGCGGTCAAGCTGGCGCTCAAGCCGTTGCGGCGGCTCTCTGCCGCCATGGAAGAAGTGCAGTGCGGCAATCTCGACGCCGGCATCGATATCGG
Organism: Actinomycetota bacterium; assembly: GCA_023382335.1. Taxonomy (GTDB): domain Bacteria; phylum Actinomycetota; class Thermoleophilia; order BMS3ABIN01; family BMS3ABIN01; genus JACRMB01. The sequence goes on along the minus strand of JAMCPM010000004.1, from coordinate 682 downwards.
CGGCACCGCTGATCGTCAGATAGCGCTGCTTTCCGACAGCTACAGGACCATGCTCGCCTGGATCCGGGACGACCGCCAGACCATCGAGAAGCTCAGCCTCATCGACCCCCTGACGGAGGTCGGCAATACCCGGGCGCTGCACCGCGGCCTCGAGACCGAGATCGCGCGCATCGACCGGTTCGGACAGAACGTGCCGGCCGCTTTCTCCGTGCTCATCATCGACCTCGACCGGTTCAAGGAGATCAACGACACCTTCGGCCATCTTACCGGCGACGCCGTCCTGCGGGACATGGCCGCCCTGCTGCAACAGAGCCTCAGAAAAACCGACACGACCCTGGCGGCGCTAAAACATTTCCGCTTCGGAGGCGATGAGTTCGTCGTCATCGCCCCTCACACCTCGCTGGAGGGAGCCAGGGTCCTGGCCGAGCGCCTCGATCAGGCGGTGCTGGAATTTCCGTTCACGACCCACGAAGGCCGCCCCTTGACGGGAAGCGCTATCGGACAGGTAAGGGCGTCGATCGGCTACGCCAGCTATCCCGAAGAGACATCCAACGCCGATGAACTCATGGACCTGGCCGACAAGCGGATGTATTCGATCAAGGAAGGCAGGGCGCGACGAAAACTGCGCGCCGTGAAGTAACGATCAGGGGATATGATGAAATCGTGTCCCCTTTTTTCAAAT
>JAMCPM010000003.1 GCA_023382335.1 Actinomycetota bacterium | reverse complement strand
TCAAATATCAACTGTCAACTTGGTCCCCGTGGCTAACGTAGTTTTTTGTCCCTCTGGCTAGACTCCTGAATGTACAAAGCCAGGAGGTGATTATTGTGAAGAAAGTTGAAGCGTTTATCCGCCACGAGAAGGTCGAGGAAGTCCGCGACGCGCTCTCGTCGATCGGCATCGAGGGCATGAGCTTCACTGAGATAAAGGGGTTCGGCCGCCAGAAAGGCTACACCGAGACCTATCGCGGCGCCAAGGTGACCATCCATCTGCGGCCCAAGGTCAAAGTGGAGATCGTGGTCGACGACGGCGCCGTCGAGCGGGTCGTCCAGACGCTGGGAGAGGCCGCGCGCACGGGAGATATCGGCGACGGCAAGGTGTTCGTCACCCCGGTTGAGTTCGCCATGAGGATTAGGACCGGCGAGACCGGCCCAGAGGTGCTGTAAGGAACGGGCCTTCCGCTGTAAGGAACGGGCCTTCCGCTGTAAGGAACGGGCCTTCCGGGCCAAAAAAACGGTCACGCGGGACGGAGGGTCCCGGGTTTCCATTCAAGAGATTTGTCAGGAGGGATCTTGTGAGATTTATACATGGATTGACAACAAAGTTTTCACGCCACCGCAAGCTGTCGCGTTTCGCGGCCTTCGCCGCCGCCGCCATGCTCGTCGCGCTGACGCTGCCGACCCTGGCGCTGGCGCAGGGAGACGCCCCGTCAGCCGAGTCGATCGCGATCGACACCGTCTGGGTGATGCTGGCGACATTTCTCGTCTTCTTCATGCAGGCCGGCTTCTTCACTCTGGAGGTCGGTTTCTCGCGCGCCAAGAACGCCGGCCACATCGCCTGGAAGATCCTGGTCAACATGGCCATCTCGGGAATGGCCTTCTGGGCTGTCGGTTTCGCCATCGCCTTCGGCTCCGGCTCCGGCTTCGCGGGCTCCAGCGGCTGGTTTTTAAACGTATCGCCGGACAACACCAACACTGTCTTCTCATCGCTGGCTTTCAGCAACGTGCCCATCTCGGCCAAATTCCTGTTTGAGTTCGCCTTCGCCGCCGTGTCGCTGGCGATAGTCTACGGCGCCCTGCTGGAGCGCACCAAGATGGTGGTCTATTTTGTCTTCGGCATCGTCTTTTCCGCCTTCGTCTATCCCGTCGTCGGACACTGGATCTGGGGCGGCGGCTGGCTGTCGCAGCTCGGCATGCAGGATTTCGCCGGCTCAACCGTCGTTCATCTTCTCGGCGCGACCTCGGCGCTCGTCGGCGCCGTGGCGCTGGGGCCAAGGATCGGCAAGTACGGCAGGGACGGCAAACCCAAACCCATCCCCGGCCATAGCATGCCGCTGGCGCTGCTGGGAGTCATCATCCTCTGGCTCGGCTGGTTCGGATTCAATCCCGGGAGCACGCTCAACGCGATGGATCTAAGCTTCGCCGACATCGCCCTGGTCACCAACATGGCGGCGGTCGCCGGCGTGCTTGGGGCCATGATCACCGCCTGGCTGGTGCTGGGCAAGCCCGACATCGGCATGACCGCCAACGGCGCCATCGCCGCCCTGGTCGCCATCACCGCCGGTTCCGGTTATGTGCAACCATGGGCTGCGGTCATCATCGGCGGCGTCGCCGGCACGGTCATGGTGCTGATGGTCCTGCTCATCGACCGCATCAGGATCGACGACCCCATCGGCGCCCTCTCCTGCCACGGAATCTCGGGCATCTGGGGAACGCTGGCCACCGGCCTTTTCGCGGCCCCGAGCATGGTGGACCGCCTCAAGGTCGGCACGCCGGGCCTGTTCTATGGCGGCGGCTTCCATCAGCTCGGTGTCCAGGCGCTAGGCGTCGCAGCGGTGTTCGCCTTCGTGCTGGTCTGCTCCGGCATCGTCTTCTACGGTCTCAAGTACACCGTTGGCATCAGGCTCACTCCGGAACAGGAACTGTCCGGCTCGGACTTTGCCGAGCACGGCATGTGGGGATATCCCGAGCACTTCGTCGGTCCCGACGACGGCTCGGACGGAACGGCCCTGGCCGACCGTCTCCGGGAAGTCACACATCCGGAACACAGCGGACCGGCTCCAACACCGGCCCAGGCCTGAACGAACAATGATGCGCTGGCGCCGCTTAACCGCGGCACCGGCCAAAGCCTGATAACCCGGCTCAACGGCTAATTAAACAGGAACGAAAAAAGAGGGCGGCCCCGCCAGGGCCGTCCATTCCTTTTTTATCCTCAGGGATAATCTTTATTTCCATCATTGTGGCCGAATGGCTAATCCTTCGCGCAATCGCTGTTTGTACAATGGGCCTCATACTTTTGGAGCAACAAGCGCGCCGGCGCTGTGTGCTTTTGAACAGAAAAGGGCATAACGGCGCCGAACACACTCAAGGAGCTGCTCATGAACGCCCCCACCGGGCTCACCGATCTAGTCAGCGCAGGCAACGTGTTCTTCCTGTTATGGGGAGCGGTATTGATATTTTCCATGCACGCGGGCTTTGCCTTCCTGGAAGCAGGCAGTGTCAGAAAAAAGAACATTGTCAATGCCCTGACGAAGATCCCGACCGACTGGGCCGTTTCCACCGTGGTCTATTTCCTCATCGGTTTCCCCATCGCCTACGGAATAACCTTCCTCGGCAACGCCACCAACCTGCTGGGGGACAACAACGGATTCAATCTGGCGCATTTTTTCTTCCTGCTATGCTTCGCCGCCGTCATCCCGGCGATCATCAGCGGCGGCGTCGCCGAGCGCATGAAGTTCGGCCCGCAGGTGCTGGCCGGAGCCATTTTCGTGGCGGTGGCCTATCCGCTGTTCGAGGGTCTGGTCTGGGGACATTTCAATGTTTTGGGATCGTCCGACGGCTGGCTGGCGAGCGCTTTCGGCGCCGGCTTCCATGATTACGCCGGCTCGGTCGTCGTCCACGCCATGGGCGGCTGGCTGGCGCTGCCGGCGATCCTGCTGCTCGGACCGCGCATGGGACGATATGTAAACGGGGACAGCCGTCCGCTGCAGATCCACAGTGTTCCCTTCGTCGCCCTCGGCAGCTGGCTGCTGATGGTCGGCTGGTTCGGCTTCAACGTCGCCTCGGCGGCGACTCTGCCGAACATTTCCGGCCTGGTGGCGGCCAACTCGCTGCTGGCGATGGGCGGCGGGCTGCTGGCCGCGGTGCTGGTTTCCAAGCGAGACAGCGTCTTCGTTTATAACGGCGCCCTCGCCGGCCTGGTCGCTGTCTGCGCCGGCTCCGACCTGATGCATCCGCTGGCGGCTCTGGCGGTAGGCGCGATCGCCGGCCTCATCTTCGTCAAGGGATTCCTTTGGGCCAACGAGAAGCTACGCATCGATGACGTGCTGGGCGTCTGGCCGCTGCACGGCCTCTGCGGGACCTGGGGTGGAATAGCCGCCGGCATCTTCGGGTACAAACAGCTCGGAGGCGTCGGCGGGGTCAACTTCTTTTCGCAGCTCGCCGGGACAGCGGCCTGCATCGTCATAGCTCTGGCGATCTCGACAGTGACCTATTACCTCATCAAAAAAACGATGGGCATCCGGCTCTCTCCCCAGGAAGAGCTGCTGGGCTCCGACCTTTCAATCCATGCCGGCAAGGCTTATCCCGAGGAGCTGATATAGATGGAATCCTCATCCGCCTACACAATGATCCAGTGCGTATTCAAGGGTGAGCGCCTCTTTGACGTGCAGAAGGCCATGGAAGACATCGACATCGTGGGCATGACCATCTGGGAAGTTAAAGGCCACGGTCGCCAGATGGGGCATATCGAGCATTACCGCGGCCTCGAGACCAAGGTCAACCTGCTGCCCAAGCTGATGCTTGAGATCGTCGTGCCCCACGACGAGGTCGAGATCATCGTCGAGTCACTGCTGAAGGCGGCGCGCACCGGCGACATCGGCGACGGCAAGATCTTCCTGCTGCCTGTGGCCGACGTCATCCGCGTCCGCACCGGCGAGCGAGGCAAGCAAGCGATCTAACCCCCACTCGGGGGGACACATTACTAAATTACTGGCACAAGGGACACATTACTTAATTCGAGTTAAGTTATGCGTCCCTCTAATTGTCCATCCGTATAACAAAATCACAATTATTATATCCACTCGGATAATCCAAAGCGGTTTCGCGATTTATACAATGGGCCATATTTATCATAAGCTCAGGGTCATATATTCTTTGCATGCTTATTAACCCCCAAGGAGGATGAGAAGAAGATGAACAAGGACCAGGTATTGAAGGCAGTTCAGGAGCAGGACGTGAAGTTCATACGTTTCTGGTTCACGGATGTGGTGGGGACCCTCAAGAGTTTTGCGGTTACTGCTGCCGAGCTCGAGACCGGGCTCAACAACGGCATGGGTTTTGACGGCTCGTCGATCACCGGATACCAGGACATCGAGGAGAGCGACATGATCGCCATGCCCGACCCCTCGACTTTCAAGATCCTGCCATGGCGCGGCGATGAGCATAAAGTCGGCCGCATGATCTGCGACGTGCTCAACCCCGACGGCACTCCCTACGAGGGAGATCCCCGCTACCAGCTCAAGCGCGCGCTCAAGCGGGCGGAAGAGATGGGCTTCGACCATTTCTACGTCGGCCCCGAGCTCGAGTTCTTCTATTTCAAAAACTCCGAGGGCACCGAGGTGCTCGACAAGGGCGGCTACTTCGATCTTACTCCGCTTGACGTCGCCAGCGACCTGAGGCGCGACACGGTAATGGCTCTCGAGCAGATGGGCATCAAGGTGGAGTACAGCCACCACGAGGTCGGCCCCAGCCAGCACGAGATCGACATCAAGTTCGGCGACGCGCTCAAGATCGCCGACGACGCCATGACCTACCGCCTGGTGGTCAAGGAAGTCGCCGAGCTCTATGGCGTCTACGCCACTTTCATGCCCAAGCCGATCTTCGGTGAGAACGGTAGCGGCATGCACACGCATCAGTCCCTCTTCCGCGGTGGCGACAACGCCTTCTTCGACGGCGACGACCAGTACTTCCTCAGCAAGGAAGCCAAGGGTTATATCGCCGGACTGCTCAAGCACGCCAGCGAGATCAGCGCTGTCTTCGCCCAGTGGGTCAATTCCTACAAGCGCCTGGTGCCCGGTTACGAAGCTCCGGTCTACAAGGCCTGGTCGCGGCGCAACCGCTCGGCGCTCATCCGCGTGCCGATGTATCATCCCGGCCAGGAGAAGGCCACCCGCTGCGAATTCCGCAGCCCCGACCCCGCCTGCAATCCGTACCTGACCTTCGCGGTCATGCTGCAGGCCGGCCTCGACGGCATCGAGAAGGGTTACGAGATCGAGGATCCCATGGAAATGAACCTCTACGATCTCTCCGATGCCGAGCGCGACGAGATGGGAATCCAGACCCTGCCCGATAGTCTGGGCGCGGCCATCAAGGAAGCCGAGAACAGCGAGCTCCTCAAGAAGGCTCTCGGCGACCATATCTTCAGCCGCTTCATCGAGCTCAAGAAGAAGGAATGGAATGACTACCGGGTGCAGCTGACCCAGTGGGAAATGGACCGGTACCTGTCCATCCTCTAAATAACGACCACGCCGGATATAACCGGCAAGAGTAAAAGCGTCCCAGTAAGTTCAGGGGGCGCGGGCGCCAGCGGCGCCCGCGCCCCCTTTTCATTCCTCAAAGGAGAAAAGCGGCCATTTAGGCCGCTTTCGTTCTCCTGTTGCCGGTCGGATGTCCGGCCCGTCCTGGCAACAAAGCCTGTGAGATAAAGGTTATCCAACCGCCTCCCGGCGAGAACCGGCGGCTTCAAAAGCACCGGCGGAATCAGCAATTTCTGCCATCTGCGCTGCCTCCACGAGCTCGCACGCCTCTCCCGTTCTCAGCTGGAGCGGCTCGGCAGCCTCATGAACGGTCCCGCAGATCTCGCAGAAACCGTACCTGTTGACTGAACCGGCGGACTGGCATGCGACACAAAAACCCATTGTAACCTCCTGAATCCCCCTTGGCCGCCGGCTGGATGCGGCGGAAACACACACAACATAGAAAAAGTATCGACTTGAAGATGGGGAACTTTAGAACAGGGCTGTTTCGGCGGTGCGCCCTAAGCGTTACCAGGTTCGCTTTGGGCGCCGGGTCCGGGCCGGTTGGTAGAAGGTAGAAGAACCATTCCGGACCTAAAAAGGCGGGCGCAGGAAGGCCCGTAAAACCTGCTGGAGCCACTTACTTCCTTTCACAGGCCTTCCTGCTTGGGGAGGCTGAAGGTCAACAGCCAATTAGGATATTACCAGACGAAAGTTAAGTTGAAGTTAAGTAGGCGTTAATGGAGGTTAAGCGCGAAGGATGCGCCAAATGGCGCCGAAGAGCAGGGGTTTTGCAGCATCTGCCGGTGGCGCCATCCGCGGTTAAGGCGGCGCCAGACACGGTTATTCAGTCTCTTCCCTGACGGCCGACTGACCGCTCTGCATCGAGTGGATCGACCCATCCTGGATCCCGGGCCAGCAATCGGTGGCCAGGGTGCAGACCCGGCATGAATGGCGCACATACTCTTCCGACAAGGCAAGGACGCAGAACTCGCCGGCGCTCCAGTCGGGGCATGTATTAACATTTCCGGGCCAGATAGTCATGGGAATCAGATTATCCGATATTTAAAATAGAGGTTTTGTCATCGTGTCTGAGAAAAGAGAGGTGATAACGCGCCGACAGACGTTTCAGCGGCGGCGTTCAGCGGCGGCGTTCGGCTCCGGCGATCGGAGTCTGGCCGACCCGTCTGTCGATAAGGATGGCCGGAGCAAGAGCCGACCGCTGCAGTTCCTGGTAGCGGCTGACAAGATCGGGCAGGTCGCGATCGATGATGAGGCAGCTGTCGGTTTCGGTGCTGACACGGGCAGATTTAAAACCGCACTGTGGGCAGGCGAGGAAACGATCCGGGGCTGGCCGCTCAATGGTCTCATTGCAGTATGGACAAGTCATTGTATTCATGTATAAATTAAGCATAGCCAAAACGGCAGAATCGGTCAATGATGTTGGTAAAGGCTAATACTGGTTCCAGGAGCTGAATGCATCTGCCGCTATTGATATTCATAGTCAGTCTCATTGGGGGCCTGGTCTGTTTCGGAGGATTCCTCTGGAGCGCCATGGACCAAAAACCCAAGGGAATCTGGCTGCTGGGCCTGGGAATCGCGATCATCGTAGGTCTCGCAGGCCTCATTCTCCGCAACGGCTAGTCGCTGGCGTCGGCCAGCATGGTGATTCCGGGCCCGATGTCGGCCGCGGCCCCGGCAAGTTCCCCGAGAGGCCGTTCGATCGATGGGCCTTGCGTCATTTCTCCATTTCCCGCAAACAAAGCGAAAAGGCCCCGTAAACGCGGGGCCTTTTTAAAAAGAGATGGAAGTTCACCCACCGATGGCGGGCAAGCCTTCCGGCTGTCAGGAAGCGAGCCGGATGGTGCTATCGGTTACCCATAAACCCTGATCGATGAGGCTGTTGAAACAGTTCCTGCAGATGGTGGCGCCGCTGCCGTCCTCAAAGCAGACGTGCACCAGGCCGGATTTGGCATCGCAGCCTTCGAGCTCCGCGCCGCACACGCCCTCACCGACCGGCACTACAGAGGTATATTTGACGACTTGAAACATGTGACCAACTCCTTTTTCAAACTTTACACGGGCGGGGCTACCTAATTAGTTTCGGCCCCGGTTTGCGTAAAGTTAGATGCGGGAGTCGATCGCGAGGATTCAGGACAGCCCCCAATTCTCATCGGGGGTTGCCCTGATATTTTTCTGTCAGTTGCTGCCTTTTTCCTGTCAGGCGGCCTTGCTCATCTGCGCCTTGCCCGCAGTGTACTCGGTCAGGTCGACGACGCGGCGGGAGTATCCCCACTCGTTGTCGTACCAGGCCAGCACCTTCACCGTGTGGCCGTTGATGGCCATGGTGGACTGGGCGTCGACAACGGCCGAGTAGGTGCTGCCGCTGACATCGGAGGAGACGAGCTCCTCATCGCTGTAGCCCAGAATGCCCCGCATGCGCTCGCTTTGCGCATGTTTCTGGAAGGCCGCGTTGACGATCTCCTCGTCGACGGTGCGCTCGGTGTTGGCGACGAAATCGATGATCGAGCCGGTGATGACCGGGACCCTCATCGCCAGGCCGTTGATCTTCCCCCGAAGCTGGGGCAGGGTCTCCGCGACGGCCTTGGTGGCGCCGGTCGTCGTCGGCACGATGTTGGCGGCGCCCGATCGCCCACGGCGCCAGTGCTTGTGGGGCATGTCAACGACGCTCTGGGAGCTGGTGAGCGCATGCACTGTCGTGAGGAACCCCTCGACGATGCCGAATTCCTCGTCGAGAACCTTGGCCACCGGCGCCAGACAGTTGGTCGTGCAGGAAGCATTGGAGATGACCATATGCTCGGCGGGATCGTATTTCTCCTCATTGACGCCCATGCAGATGGTGATATCCGGCGCCTTGGCCGGGGCCGTGATGATGACCCGTTTGGCGCCGGCCTCCAGGTGCCTGGCGGCGTCGACCTTGTCGGTGAAGCGGCCGCTGGATTCGATTACCGTATCGATGCCCATCTCTCCCCAGGGCAGCTGGGCGGGGTCCTTCATCTGCAGGAAGCGCACGTCGCAATCCCCCCAGGACAGGGTACTGTCACTGACCTCGATATCAGCCTCCGGCGACGAATAAACGCTGTCGTGCTTGAGCAGATAGGCGAGATTATCGAGGCTGCCGACGTCGTTGATCGCGACCACCTCGAGGCCGTCCCGCTCCTGCAGCATCTGGCGGAAAGTAAGCCTGCCGATGCGTCCGAAACCGTTGATTGCTACCTTCGTGGACATGATTTTTACCTCCTCTGGAACGAATTCGAGTATCTGTTTCCTCTTCCCGGTTTTTCCTTATTGAAACAAGGGTCCCGGCCGGGTGAAGCGCAGGTTATGACAAAAAACCTGACTTATCAACTATTATTAGTAACAAAAGTAATCCACGGGGTCTGCTAGCAGGAAATTCGTTCAAATGGGTCAGGCTAACTACTTTATTGAACAATACTAATCATGCAATCTTTTTAAAAACGAGTACAATTGCAACTCAACAGTAAAATATTGACAACTAGATTAATAGGTTATCAGGTCAAATAAGGTTACGTGTTTTGGTCGCAATGGGCCACCAATGCGGTCAATTCGGGCCACGTAGCCCAGGCATTATCGGGGGAATGCTGTCTGGTTGCGGGAGGAGGTGGAGGAGCGGGTCTGGGGGTGTGAGGCTGGTAATTTTTGCACGTTCTGGCAGCACCAAATAACAAAGTCGTAACAACGTAATACAAAATCTGAATCGCTGCGGGTAAACCAACCCCGGAGGTAGGAGAGCGAACCATGAATTTCTGAAAACAAAAAGGGAAGTGAATTAAATGAAAAGAGTAATAATTCTGCTGGCGGCAATGACACTTCTGATTGCCGCTTTTGCTGTGAGCCAGGCGACAGCGGCTGGGCCTCTTTATGTGTCGCCCACTGGCAACGATGCCAACGACTGTCTCTCAGCAGGCGCGCCCTGTCTGACGATCCAGGGCGCCATCAATAAAGCTTCAACCGGCGACACCGTCTACGTGGCAGCCGGTTCTTACCATGAGGCTCCGTCCATCAATACCGCCGGCCTGAGCATCATCGGCGCCGGCGAGGGTCTGGTCACGATCAACGTCGCCGGGCAATCGGGCGGCGGTCTCCAGAGCGGAATCATCGTCACTGCTGCTAACGTTACGCTGCAGGGCTTCACGCTGACCAGCGATGGCGTCGCCCCTCCAGCCAGCCCGCGCTACGGCATCAAGTACAGCGGCACCACCGGTGGCACTGTTCAGAACGTCACGGTTCAGGGCCTTTACCGGTCAGGCGTGGACATGCCCAGCGACAGCAACATGATCATCGACCACGTCACCGCCCAGAACAACGGCGGTAACGGCTTGGGCCTGCGTGACATCAACAATTCCACCATCAGCAATGTCACCACCAGCGGCAACGCCTGGGGTGGCATGCGGATACAGACCTACTACGGCCCCATCAGCGGCGTCGTGGTTTCCGGCGCCAACAGTTTTGGCGAAACCGGCCCCGGTCCGGGTCTGTACCTGGAACAGGGCAACGAAGCCAGGGAACATGGCACCAATCCTGCGGGAACACCGTATCCCATTACCTACGGCACCTCTGGAACACCGAATGTATTGCTGCAGGCAGCAGACGTCGGTTATGCCCTTCACGGCAACGACAACGAAGCATCGCTTGGCTACAGCCGGATCGTCCTCTATAAGACGCTGGCCGACGCGCAGGCCGGAGCGGCGCTTCCCACCGGTGCGCCTGCGCACATCACGGACCATCGGTACATCGATAGTCTCGTGGACAACAACCTGTATGTACCCGGCAACCTGGGAAGCATCCAGGCGGCAATCGACGCGGCCAGCAGTGGCGACATCGTCAACGTGGCTGCCGCAACGTATAACGAGGCCGTGACCGTGAACAAGAGCGTCAACCTCGTGGGAGCCGGCATCGGCTCAAGCATCATCCATGCGCCGGCCACACTTCCCGTTGCAAGCGATCTCGCTTCGGCAATCGTCACTGTGATCGGCAGTGGAGTAAACTCGGAGATCAGCGGATTCTCGATCACCGGGCCCGGTCCTTCAGCATGCGGTTCGATCAGGGCCGGTATCTTTGTCCGTGGGGGCGCTGTCGCCAACATCCACAACAATCGTATCGAGGGTATCAGCGACAACCCCTTGAGCGGGTGCCAGAACGGCATCGGAATCATCGTCGGCAGGAACGCGTCCTCGACGACCGGCACGGCGACCATAACCAACAATCAGATCGTCGGCTATCAGAAGGGCGGCATCGTCGTAGACAACGCCGGCTCTAACGCCACTATCACTGGCAACACCGTCACGGGCATCGGCACCACTGCGCTCATCGCCCAGAACGGAATCCAGATCAGCCGCGGCGCGACCGCGACCCTGAACGGAAACACCGTCACCGGGAACTCCTACAACGCAGGAACGATATGGGATTGGGGTTCAACCGGTATCCTGCTCTATCAGTCCGGGGCTGTCGACCTGACCGGAGGCAATAACATATCCGGCAACGATCAGAACCTCTATGTCGAGCAGTTCGACTATGACAACAGCGGCAACCGTGTCCCGGGTGGCACGCAGGGAGCGGTCACCGTGGGCGCCGACGCCTTTGGCGCTTCCAGCGCCCCGGCGGGAATCGGGTCTTACCTCGTCAATGACAGCACCGGCGCCATCAACCTGACAGGCGCCACATTCGAGGGCGTTTCCCAGACAACAGCCACGACGGCCCAAATGCTGGCGATCTCGGCAGCGATATGGGATGGAATCGACGCGGCTGATACAGGCATCTGCACCCTGAAGGCTGATAACCAGTACGTTACCAGCGGCGGCTCGATCCAGCGCGCCATCGACGCGGCGAGTTCCGGCGACAGCATTCATGTGGGCGCCGGCTCATACGCGGGCGCTGAAGTGACCAAGACTGTGAACCTCGACGGCCAGCCTGGCGCCATCATCAATGACGGCCCGGTGTTCACGGCCGGTTGTGTAGGCAACATGCTGTACGGATTCGTGCTCAATGCGGCAAGCCCAGCCAATGGAACCAGCATCACTGGCTTCAGCTTCAACAACATCGACTTCCCCGTATTCAGCCGCATCCATGACAACGTCACAGTGTCCAACAACACGTTTGTGAACGCCAATCAGGCAATCACGAACTGGCATGGAAACGGCTGGACGATCAGCAACAATACGATAACCGATCTGCAGTCCGACAACGGCGGCGGCATCGGCATCTTCGTTGGTTCATGGAATGGTTCAGCGGCCAACAACAACACGATCTCCGGAAACCACGTCTCCGGCACACTGCATGTGTCTTCGTGCGATTCCGGCGGCTATGACGGCTCGGGCATCGTGCTGTACGCCGATTACCGCGGCGGCAGCCTCGGTGGCACTCTGACCGGCAATAGCATTACCGGAAACGATGTCAGCCTGTTGAGCGATAATCCGACTGTGGTCAACGTCGCCGGCCTCGAGCTGACAGAATCGGCCAATCCTGGGACCCCCGGTACCGTTAACAACAATACCGTGTCCGGGAATACTGTCTCCGGCACGGCGTACGGAATCCGGATCGAAGGCGCGAGCAACAACGCCATACATGGGAACAGGTTCGTGGGCAACGCCTCGCAGGCCAGCGTGTTTGGCGGCGCCACGGGTAATTCGTTCAACCTGAGCGCAGCTTCAGGCGGCGGCAATTACTGGAGCAACTGGACCACGCCGGACATGAACCATGACGGCTATGTCGATAGCGCCTATGTGTTCAGCGGCGGCCAGGATAACTTCCCGTGGGTTGCTGCTGACGCTCCCAGGATCGTCTACGTCGCGCCCACCGGCATGATCGACATCGGCAATCCGACAGTAACGGCGACAGCGATCGCGGGATCGTCGCCGATCACGTCTGCCGGGCTGAACATGGTCAGACAAGCTCCGGGCGCCGCCTGGGGCGACTATGACAACTATCCCAACATCGCCTGCACAGTCGTTGGCGGCGCGGTGAGCTGCCCGACGTCCGGTCTTCCTCTGGGTGATTACACGGCGAGCATCACGGTCACTGCCGGCGACGGCAAGGTGGCAACGGCGACCGGCTCCTTCACCATCATCGATGACACGGCGCCGGTGACCACGAGCAATGCTGACGATACATGGCACAATCACGACGTGAGCGTCACGCTCAGCTGCACGGACGATTTCAGCGGCTGCGCCTCGACCAGCTGGAGCACCGATAACGCCGGCCCCAGCGGCACGGGGACCGGCCCGATCGTCATCAGCAACGACGGCGTTACCACGATCACGTATCACTCAGTCGACGGCCAGGGCCATATCGAAGCAGACAAGTACGCAACGGTGAAGGTGGACAAGACCGCGCCGACGATCACTGCCAGCGCGAGCACAGTCCACGGCGCCTACACGGCGGGTGACTGGGTCAACGACGACGTCACGGTGCACTTCAGCTGCGCCGACACCGGCGGCTCGGCTCTGGCGGGTTGCACCCCGGATGTCGTCATCTCCGCCACAACCGGTTCGACCATCGGCACGGCGACCGACGTCGCCGGCAACAGCGCCAGCGTCGACTTCGGCCAGATCAACATCGACAAGGTAGCTCCGTCGATCGCCTACACCGGTCCTGCGGGAACCGTGTACACGAACGTGACCAGCATCACCGCAACCGCTTCTGACTCGCAGAGCGGCCTGCAGACGGCAACCCTGAGCCTGGACGGCGCTCCGGGCACTGCCTGCACGATCACCGGCGGCAGTATCGACTGCCCGGTTTCCCTGGCTAATGGAAGCTACTCGGCAGTGATCACACTGAGCGACGTGGCCGGAAACACCAACACGGCCGGCGGCTCGTTCACGTATGCCGCGCACGGCAAGCCGAATCTGGCGGTCTCTGTGACCGGCATCTACTGGGCCAGTTACGCCGACTACGTGGCCAACGAGCTCAGCGTGGACTACAGGCTGACCAACAACTCCGTTGGCATCACCGCGGTTGGCGTGCATATCGACGACGTCATCTGCAACAACGGCGTCAGCCTGGCGACACCGACTCCCGCTGCCGTAGGCAGCATCCCAGCGGCTGGCAGCGCCGGCGTGACGCTCAAGTACAACGTCCCGCTCGGAACGACCCAGTTCAATACCAAGCTGCATGCCGGAGCGTCCGATCCTGCCGGCACAGCGTATACGTACGGCGGATAGCAGGGCGGTAACAAGCAAGTAAGTGACAAAGGAACGACGAAGCGGAGGGACGGATCCCGCAGGGATCCGTCCCTCCGAAGCTTCCCAGAAATGGGAAAGGGTATCGAGGGTTGAAAGTGCGTAAGAGAGTAGCCGGTTTTGCGGTTTTTATATTTATGCTGACTTGTGGCATGATGCCTGGTTTTGCATCAACAGCCGCTGCCGTCACCGGTCCACAGGTCGCATACGAGGCGCCGCTCGGGGAGATCACCATCGGCAACCCGGTGATAAGCGCTCAGGCGATCGCGGGCAGTTCGACAAGCCTGACCGCCTACGTGCGCCTGGCCCGCCAGGACCTGGTAAATCCCTGGGAATTCGACATATATGCTTTTGACTGCACGGTAGACGGGGCAGGCGCTGTCAGCTGTCCCACCGCGGGCCTGCCGATCGGCCTGTACACGGCGACAGTCTCAGTCGTGGACGGCAATAGCATGATGGCGGACGCGACCCGCAACTTCACGATAACCTGCAGCGGAGTAGCGCCGACGCTCAGCCTCACAAAGACCGGCGCCTACTGGGCTTCATATGCCGACTACGTGGCCGGGAATCTCAATGTCGATTTTCGCATAAGCAATATCTCAGGCATCGACGCCGGGAACGTCAGTATCGTCGGTACCATGAACACTAACGGCGTGGTCAACCTGGCGCCGCTGCCGCCGCCGGCGAACATCCCCGCCGGCACTCACGCCGCCTTCACCGTGCTCTTCAGCGTGCCTGAAGGGGTGACCCTCTTCCGGAGCACCGTTTACGCGACCGCGCAGGATCCCTGCGGCAATGCGTTCAGTTATCCGGGGGCGTGGCCCGGGGCGTAGGCGAGAACAGATCAGCTGACTTCTTCAGTGCCGTCATTAAACCCGATCGAAATATGAGAGCCGTCGCAGAACGGCATGTTCCTTGAAGTGCCGCAGCGGCAGAGGGTGACGCGGTTTCTGACTTCGTACTGCCAGCCGCCGATCGACTCGATGACGATGCCGCCCTTCACCCAGAGGGGCCCGCTGATCTTCGAGCCGGGCAGCTCGATCAGACTGA
The DNA here is from genome assembly GCA_023382335.1 of Actinomycetota bacterium. Taxonomy (GTDB): domain Bacteria; phylum Actinomycetota; class Thermoleophilia; order BMS3ABIN01; family BMS3ABIN01; genus JACRMB01. The sequence continues at coordinate 4,449 of JAMCPM010000003.1, read as the reverse complement.
TCTCCGGTTTTAAATCCGGCTCGATCGGCTTTCCCGTTTCCCTGTCCGCCGCAACCAGCCTTCCCGAAGGACAGTCACAGGCGTCCCGGATGACGCACTCGACCGATTCGCGGTCGGAGGCGGTGGCCGCCAGCTTCCAGACGTCGCCGCCACGATGGCAGAACCTGCCGGTGGCGCAAAGCGAGGGGTAATCGTAGAGAGTGACGCCAGGACCTTCGATCACGTCCGCTTCCTCGAAGAAAGGCTCCGGCTGCTTCGGGGACTGTACGGCGTCCTTGAAGCCGCTGGCCAGATGCGCGCCGTCGCAGTACGGCTTGTTGGCAGACTTGCCGCAGCGGCAGAGGGAATAAATCCCGCGATCGGGATAGCGCTCTCCCGCTTCCCATCTGACCGGGGTGCCGTCGCGGTCGCAGATCGCTAGCTCGCGGTTCAGCGGCACGTTTCCGGTGACCACATAAGGGCCGTTTCGCGTGACGGTTATCTTCATCTCCGGTTTCAAAACGATCTCCGCTGATCAGAGTTTGACGTGATAAAGAGGTTCCCCAAAGAGGGATAACTCAACCTCGATAAGAGTCACCAGACATGTCGCCCTGGCTTATTTTGTGAATTTACTTGTTTTTAACGCCGTAGTCCCCTATAGTTGACACGGCTCGCGAAGTGCGAGTATTAACGGTTTGAGTGCTTATGTTTCTTCTTCACAGGGTTACGAGTACTTTTGCCACGGGTTGGTGAGAGGAGGAAGTAACTTGTCAGAAGGAACAGTAAAATGGTTCTCCGATCAGAAAGGCTTCGGCTTTATCGAGCAGGAGAACGGAAACGATCTGTTTGTACACTTTTCTGAGATCAAGAGCGACGGTTTCAAGACCCTCGCCGAAGGTCAGAAAGTGACGTTTGAAGCCACTGAAGGTCCCAAGGGACCGCAGGCCACGAACGTGAACATTGCCTCTTAATTGATTTAAAAGGTGTGATCGAAAGGCCCTCTCAGGAGGGCCTTTTTTTATGCGGGGATCGCCTATCGCCTTTGCCCGGAGGATCCTCCCGAAACGGCTGGGCGAACCCGATGACATCGGCTCCGTGGCGTTATTCCTGGCCTCCGACGCCTCTGCCTACATGACCGGCAGCTTCGTCGTGGTGGATGGCGGGATGCTGGTGGCATAGAGGCTACCGCACGGACATGGATGTAATTCTTAGACGCTGACTGAATCGATCTTCGCAGGTAGATCAGCCGGGACCAAAAAGACATATTTACGACCGGCCTTTTCACGCTTGAGCAATCCACGTTCGGCGAGGCCAAACAGATCCGATCGAGCGGTCGCAAACGCAACGTTCTGCGATGTTTTGTGTGAAGCGATTGTGAATTCAGATCTTCTATCAGCCAGCGCCCGCCTCAAAACAGCCTGCTGCCGGTAATTGAGGCCTGTAATCCCGCCGAGGACCTTTGCTGTTTCCGCCGCTTCCTGTTGCTTGCGTGCCAGGTATTCGTGGAGTCCCTCAAGGCTGCGGATGATCGTGTTCAGATTGAACATGATGAAATACGTCGCATCAAGATCGTCAGTCTCGGCGTACAGGAACGAACGGTTATATTGAGCCCGCCCTTTCAGGATGAATTCGGAAATGGAAAGGAACTCAAACAGCCAGTAGCCGCGAGAAAGCATATGCCAATAAAAAACAGCGCGTGCTGCCCGGCCGTTGCCATCTACATATGGATGAAGGAAGCCAATCCAGAAGTGCAGGAGAATACCTTTGACCACGGGATGCACGAATTCATCCCCGTCCTGGTTGGCAAAGGCGCAAAGACGCTTTATTTCTCCGGGCAGACGGGAGGCAGGGGGAGGAACGTGCAGGATCTTGTCCTGATCCTGAACCACGATATTTTCGCCGGACAGGCGGTAACGTCCTGCAGCGGCTGGATCGTCGAGGGTTCCCTCGGTCATGGATACATGAAGCTCGTTGAGCATTTCTGGTGTTAACCGCTGTTTGGCCATCTGCCGTATCTGGCTGATCGTGCGATAATTGTTCAGGATCATACGCTCGCCACGATCCTGCGGTTTACGGTTTGTCCTCAGCATTTCCCTGGCCACCTGGCGGGTCGTCGCCGCGCCCTCGATCTGGCTCGATGTAATTGCCTCGTTCATCAGGGAACTCACCAGATACTTTTCGCGATTGACAGAGTTGAGGATGGCTGAGTCCGCGGTTATGTAACCCGCCGCCTGCATGTCGATCAGGTGAAGATGCCGTTGCGCCCTGTCGGGCAGCCAGTATTTAAAATGATGGGCATGGACGTCTCTGACAGGCGTCGTTCGCATCTGGGCCTGACGCACCAGTTTCAGGTAGTGCCAGGCATCCCGGGCGGTAAGCCAGGACGGCAGGGGCCGGTATTTGAACTTGTCCCAATAGAGATAGTTTTCGTTGGCCCGACCGATGAGCTGATTCAACTCCTGCAATTGCTCGTTGCTTTCAACATCGGGGAGCGAACAGCGTTCGGGCGCCCCGGGTGGCTGCTCTGGTTTCTTCACGTCATCCTCCTTAACTATCAATTCGATAGCAATTGATAGTATATTGATATATCAGGGAAATATCAATATCTACCGCTTTGATAGTTTATCGGCCCGTAAATGACCTTAAATTCTTCCGTCCGACCGCCCTGCTATGCTTCAAAACCCACTAAGCGGGGGACCAGCACGCCTCAGAGGCGAAAGCAACGGAAAGGGACGGTGGACAATGCCCAAGTATGAAGTGATTCTCCCGGTCGATCTGACCATCAAGCTCGTGGCGGAGGACGAAGATGAAGCGATGGAGATGGCGCAGGAGACCTGGTACGACGCCGGAACGGTCAGCATCACGGTTCCCGCCGGCAGCGACATCTACGTGCGCGAGCTGAGCCCTGGGGAGCGGGTGCATCATGACTGACGCGCGAGAGCCCGCCGGCGCACCGAAAATCGCGGGCGATAACGAAGGGCTCTCAGTTTATCGACGGACTTAAGCAGAACACTTGCGGAAAAAATGAATGCGGCGTAAGTTTTCAGGATGAGCGGCGTCATAGTAACGAAAGGGCAATGGCAGGCATTAAACATTAACAAAGGGGACCCAAGTGAAGACAAGAAATTTAAACATCCCAATCGTTTTTGTCATCGCCATCATGCTGCTGACCCTGGCCTCAGGTTGCGGAAGCGAGAGCAGCGCTGGTGGAGTCAACAGCAGCGCAGACGGCCAGGGCGTAGCCGGTGGAAGCAGCAAGACCGCGGACAAGATCGACGCATGTGGTGTTGTCACCCAGGAAGATGCCGCCAAGATATTCAGTAACCCGGCGACCAGGAGCGAGGGCGCGCTGGTTGTGGATCCCAACATGCTGGGCGAATGCGAATGGTCTCATGACGCGGACATGAACAGCCAGCTTATCCAGTTCCGCGTATGGAACGGGGAAAAGTATTATGGGCCCTCCAGTGATTCCAAGCCGCTGGACGTGGGTGACAAGGGAGTGATCTCGGTCAACCAGTATACGGGCGTGGACATGCAGTGGGTGCAGGATGGCAAGACGGTCGAGCTGAGCTATTTCACCACTGGACCCGGCGCGCCGGAAGCCTCTGCCAAGACTGAGGAGATGAAAGCATTGGCCAAACAGGCGGCGGCGAAGCTGTAACCTTTGGAAGATGTTGCCGCAGGGCCGGGGATTGAGTAAAGCGCCCGGCCCTGTCTCCGGCCCTAGCCGCTGACAATCCTCTTGGTCACACTGCGAAAATGCACGCCGCAGATGGCCAGCTCGACGGCCTCGGAGAAGGCTTTGGGCTTGGTCAGCAGCGTTTTCGCCAGAAGGCGCCAGTAATAGTAGCCGTGCCAGGAAAACCCGAGCTTGAGAGTGCCCCGCATCAGGGCCCCCAGTTCACCCACAACGTCGATGCCGAACTTCCTTCTGACCGTCGGCTTGTACTGCTGGATGAACACGTCTATGCGCTTGTAGTATTCCTTGGGCGCATAGATCGTAGATAGCAGCTGATAATAGCCGTTGATGAGAACGTCCTTATCCATCTTGGGAATATAGGTGAGGTTGTTGGAGTTCTCCCCGGTTGTCTTCGAGAGGATCCTTTTCGCGCTTTTGAGCCTCTTCTCCAGATCTGTCTTAGGCAGCACCGAGAGCAGGCCCACCATGGCGATGGCCACTCCGGTCTTCTGAATGAACTCGATCTGCCTGGTGAATATGCTCTCGTCGTCGCTGTCGAAGCCGACGATGTGCCCCGACATGACCATCATGCCATGGGCCTGTATCTTGTGGACGGCCTCCACCAGGTCGAACTTGACGTTCTGGCCCTTGTTGCATTCGGTGGGGGCCTCCAGGGAAGGTGTTTCGAGGCCCAGGAAGACCTTGTAGAAATTAGCGTCGCTCATGCCGTTCATCAGGGCCTCGTCTGTAGCGAGGTTGACGCTGGCCTCGGTCATGAACTTGAAGGGGTA
>JAMCPM010000001.1 GCA_023382335.1 Actinomycetota bacterium | reverse complement strand
TACCCCTTCAAGTTCATGACCGAGGCCAGCGTCAACCTCGCTACAGACGAGGCCCTGATGAACGGCATGAGCGACGCTAATTTCTACAAGGTCTTCCTGGGCCTCGAAACACCTTCCCTGGAGGCCCTCACCGAATGCAACAAGGGCCAGAACGTCAAGCTCGACCTGGTGGAGGCCGTCCACAAGATACAGGCCCATGGCATGATGGTCATGTCGGGGCACATCGTCGGCTTCGACAGCGACGACGAGAGTATATTTGCGCGACAGATCGAATTCATTCAGAAGACCGGAGTGGCCATCGCCATGGTGGGCCTGCTCTCGGTGCTGCCTAAAACAGATCTGGAGAAGAGGCTCAAAAGCGCGAAAAGGATCCTCTCGAAGACAACCGGGGAGAACTCCAACAACCTCACCTATATTCCCAAGATGGACAAGGACGTTCTCATCAACGGCTATTATCAGCTGCTATCTACGATCTATGCGCCCAAGGAATACTACAAGCGCATAGACGTGTTCATCCAGCAATACAAGCCGACGGTCAGAAGGAAGTTCGGCATCGATGTTGTGGGTGAACTGGGGGCCCTGATGCGGGGCACTCTCAAGCTCGGCTTTTCCTGGCACGGCTACTATTACTGGCGCCTTCTGGCGAAAACGCTGCTGACCAAGCCCAAAGCCTTCTCCGAGGCCGTCGAGCTTGCCATCTGCGGTGTGCATTTTCGCAGTGTGACCAAGAGGATTGTCAGCGGCTAGGGCCGGGCGCTGGTGTTGGCCGTGCGTTTAGGCTTGCCCGTCATACCGCTTACTGAGATAAACGTTACGGAGATTGTATCATCTGCCGTGCGTTATCTTCTGTCTGCTTTTGCTGCTGTGCAGCTTGATTGGCCGCATCTTTAGCCTTCTGTATCGGTTGCTGGTAATCGGGAACGAGGCTGTTCGGGGAATCTCCGCCAGTGGTGCCAGCGCCCGCGCCGGAACCACATCCAACCGCGGCGATAGACAACCACACCGCCAATGAGATCACAGCAGTTCAATCCCTGCAACCCGACAAGCGGAGCGCAGCTTTTCATCAAGAGTCGCAAGAGGCTGCCGTATGCGCCGAGCCAGTTCAAGATACGCAGCATCATAGGATGAGAGCTTGTATTCACGAGCAAGCGACAATATAGCCCCCAATGCATGTGATGTGTTTCCTGGTCGACACTTATTGGCAATGCAGCCAGATCCCTAAGCGCTCGCTCGATATCCTTTACTTTGAGCCTGCGCCGGCGTTGTGCTACCAATAATGCGTTAACAACTTCTAACGGCCACACCTCGGGCACAATGGCGCCTCCTGTCGCCAGCCTTTCTAACAGCGCTGCCACCCAATGTTCATCTTCATCCGGAAGCATCCAGGCCACCGCTCCTGCTGTTACCAGCAGGATATCAACCTCGCACTCGCTGGAGCTGCGGTAGTGAAAAATTATGAGCGAGTCTAACTCCAGCCGATCTGTTTGCGTAATTCCAACACGGCGAAGGCCTCGAGCAGACGGCGAAATTGCGTTGATTGCTGGAGTGACCGAACCCTGATTCGTTGACATACTTCCAGGTTCGAAATATAGTTGTTTTTTGGGGAATAGTTGCCCAGCCTTACGGCCACCGGAAAGGAAATGAGATGAAGGTTACCTTTACAGCCAGAGAAGTATTTAAGCGCGGCTTGGCTATCTTGCCCTTAATGGCGGCGCTGGTTCTGCCCGCGCAGGCAGCAGCCTACGGCGGCAATGAGATCTTTGTAATGAACGCTGACGGCACGAACCGTGTCAATGTGAACAGCAGCGCGCGGCTGGATCACGAGCCGTCATGGTCGCCCGGCGGGTCAATGATTGCCTTCAAGGGCGAGGCTTCTGAAGGTGGTGACATCTGGGTGATGAATGCCGACGGCAGCGGCCAGACTAATTTGACCGACGGAGTGCCGTTTGGCTCCAAATCTGGCTACGGCAAGCCCATAGCATGGTCGCCACAGGGGGACAGGATCGCTTTTTCCAATGAAGGCAATTGGTGGGAAGGCGGCTCGCGCATATATGTGATGAACGCCGACGGCAGCGGCCTGACGCTGCTTGCCGGCGCCTTGTCCGGGAACAACTTCGGACCGGCATGGTCACCAAACGGTTCAAAGATACTTTTTACCAACAGGCCGGATTGTTGTAGTGAAGACATCTACGTGATGAACGCCAACGGCAGCGGCCTGACCAACTTGACTGACAATCCCGCAGCTGATGCCACTGGCGGCGAAGACAAGGATCCCGCCTGGTCGCCCGACGGCTCAAAGATCGTCTTTACCAGCAACCGGGATGACTTTTATGGCGGCGATATCTACGTTATGAACGCTGACGGCAGCAACCCGATTAATCTGACACCTGGACTCACATCCGGCTATGACGGCGAACCGGCCTGGTCGCCGGATGGAACCAGCATCGCTTTCTCAAGCTGCCCGGACTGGGGAGACTGCAATCTGTACGTGATGGACGCCAACGGCAGCAACCGGGTCAATTTGACCAACAGCAGCTTAATCTCAGGCATCCAGGCTCGCTGGTCACCGCAGGGCGCCAGGATCGCATATGCCGAAAGTGGTCACATTCATGCAATAAACGACGACGGCAGCAACCTGGTGGATCTGGGAAGCGGCTACGAACCGGACTGGTCGCCCGATGCCTCCCGAATTGCTTTTGAAGAACTGCGGGTTTGCTCCGGTAATGCCCCGGATCTGTCCTTAAGCAGAGCCCAGGTATTCTGGGCCTCTTATGGGGATTACACCCAAGGGATCCTGTCGGTGAATTACGTCATTGCCAACGCCGCGGGAGGCGAGGACGCCGGCTATGTCACCATCGAGGACTCCACGGGCACCAATGCCGTCACTGTCTGGACCCCCCTGCCGCTGCCGGTAGATGGCATCGACGCCGGCCATTCGGCGATGACTGCCCTAAGATACAACATCCCGGCGGGTGTCAGTTCATTCATTGCCACCACGCATGCCAGGGCCGCGGACGGCTGTGGAGTCTTCTACACATATCCCGGTGGTAATCCAGAGCCGCTTCCCGAATAGCCTAAATCCCCGCAGCCAAACTAAAGGATAGGAAGAAACACAGTAAGTGCCGCCGGGGTGGCGGCGGGCGTCATGCTAGAAGGGATAAAAATAAGTTGTTCCACAGACGTCGGCGGCGCTGCCCGTCACATCGGTCCGGAACGAACCGACTCCTGCCGGGACGTGGAACCTGACCCCGAACCCGGCGCTGGCGCCACTGATGATATCGCCCATGTTAAATGGCACCGGCGAAGAGAGGGTAACACCATTGGTGCAGGAGGCTCCTGTCAAGGTCACACCGTAGGCGGTGCCGGCGCCGTTATTGCTGAATCTCGTCTGGACTGTAAGTTCGCGCGCCACATAATCAGCGTAACTGGCCCAAAAAGCCCTGTGGGCCAGGGAAAGGGCAGGCCTGCCTCCCTGGCAGGTATCGAAGGCGCCGCTGATCGGCGCGGTATTGCCGGCATGGTCACTGACCGATCCCCCGATTTTGTGAGTACCGGCGCCAAGGCCCGTTACCGGGCAACTGACGCCGGCTTCGGTAACCGTGCACTTTTCCAGTGGATTTTCATCCAGGGTGATGCTGACCGAGGCGACGTCAATGCCGCTGGAGGGTTCGGCATCGCTGAAATCAGCGCTGATTACTGCTGAGCCACCGGTGACGGTTCCCGCAGGCTGTACCTTGCCAACGACCGGGGCCACGTTGTCGCCGGTCTTGAACTCACCGGCAATGGAGGCGGTGTTGCCCTCGTTGTCGCTGACGGAGCCGCCGATCAGATGCCTGCCGAACTGCAGACCATTCACGTCGCACTTGACACCGAGTATGCCCGCGGCGCAATTTGCCAGCGGGGCATTGTCCAGAGTTACGCGGACTGAAGCCGGGTCGATGCCGCTGGAGGGATCGAGGTCACGGTACGCGACCGTGATCCTGGCTGCATCTTTAAAGAGTGTATCCGCCGGCAGAACATAGTCGATGACAGGAGCCGAGCTGTCACCCACGGTGAAGCCGCCGCTGATCGCCGCTGTGTTGCCCGCGTTATCGCTGACGGCGCCGCCGATCGTGTGAGACCCGTGGGTCAGGCCGGACGCCGGGCAGCTGGCGCCGGTCGCGGTTACCGTACATCCCGGAAGCGTCGAGCCGTCCAGCAGGATGCTCACCGAGCCCGGGTTGATGCCGCTGCTGTCGGAATAGCCGGCCGTGATCGTGGTGGAGCCGGAGTAAATCCTGCCCGTGGGCAGCACGCTGCTGATCGTGGGCGGTCGATTGTCTCCCACCAGAAAGCTCCCGTTGATCGGGGTAGCGTTACCGGCCCTGTCACGCACCGAGCCGCCGACATGGTGCGGCCCCAGCCCCAGGCCGCTGACCGGACAGCTGACGCTCCCGGCCATGACCGTGCAACCCTGGATCACGGCGCCGTCCAGCGTCACGCTGACATCGCCGGGGTTGATGCCGCTACCGACATCGCTATAGCCGGCGATGATGGTGGTATAGCCGGTGAAGATCATCCCGTTAGGCTGCAGGTAGGTGACAAACGGGGGATATGTATCGGGTACCGTGATCGTTCCCGACTCAAAGCTGCCGCCGATCGGGGTTGAGTGACCGGCGTTGTCGGCGACGGCGCCGCCGATGATATGCCAGCCTGTTGCCAGCCCCGATACCGGACAGCTGACACTGCCGGCCGTGACGCTGCAGCTGAGCAAGACGCCATCGAGAGTCACATTCACGGAACCGGCATTGATTCCGCTCGACGGAGCCGGGTCGCTGTAATCGGCGCTGATGGTGGCAAAAGTGCTGGCGTGGAATCCGGCCGGCCGAACGTTGCTGACCACCGGGCCTGATGAATCGAAGACGGTGAAGCTGCCGCTGATCACACTGCTGTGGCCGGCGTTATCGGCTACGTTGCCGCCGATCGTATGCACTCCCAGACCGATGCCGGAAACGGGGCAGCTGACGCCGGTTTGGGAAACAGTGCAACCGGTGAGGGCGCCGCCGTCCAGCGTCACGGTCACCCCGCCGGTATTGATGCCGCTGGTTGGAACCGGGTCGCTGAAAGCGGCGCTGATGGCAAAGCTGCCGCTGGAAATCGAGCCCGCCGGCTGGACATTGCCAACCGCGGGGGCGGCCGTATCCGGAGGGGCGGCGCCCAGATTCAACAAGCCGCTGCCGAACCAGTAATCCCTGCCCGGAATGCCCAGGTCGGTGGCGCTGTTTTCCAGCGAGTTCTGAATGTTCGCAGGCGTGTAGGCCGGGTTTGTTCCCTTGAGAAGAGCGGCGGCGCCAGCAACATGCGGCGTCGCCGCTGAAGTCCCCAGGAAACCCTGGGCGCCATAGGTGGCGGTGGACACCTTGTCGGGCGCCACGATATCGGGCTTGACGCGTCCATCGATGGTGGGGCCGCGGGAGCTGAAAGCCTCCAGCGTCGTGGAATTATAAGGAACCGCGCCAACGGTCATGGCTCCGGCGGCATCGGCCGGTTGGCCCCCCAGGCTGCCCCCGGCCGTCTGGTACTGCAGGAAATTCTGGAAGCAGTAGAGCTGCAAGAGCGCGTCGCCGGCAGAGCTGCGGTTATAGACGCCGATCCAGTAATTACCTCCCTGCCCGGCGGGAACTGTATATCTGAAGCTTTCCGAGGGCGCCTGACTGCCGTCCTGAGCGCCAGCCGAGCTGGCCACCTGCACATTATCGCTGCTTCTGTACAAATAGACGTCGTAATCCTGATCGGTCGTGGGCCAACGGTCCCAGGTCAGGTAGACGTCGATATTCTGCCCTTCCTGGGCGACGATCGTGTTGCCCTCGTCGGCCGAGGTAAAGTTATGCCAGCCATTTCCGTCGGTGTCATTGAAATAGTTGCTCCAGTGCATCTGGGCCTGGTTGCCGGCGGCGGCGGCCCAGAAGATGCCGGCCGCGCGTGCGTTATTCACCATGTCGTCGATAGTTCCCTGACCGTCGCCGCGAAATGAACCGGGAAAGACCCATGATGCTGAAACGATGGTGACCCCCTGGGCGGCCAGATAGTCGATGGCATTGCCCAGTTCGACTTCTGTCTGAAAATTGACCAGATAGAGCTGGGCGCCCGGCGCGACGTCGTAAACGAGCTCGGCGCAGGCGGTGCCGTGTTTCTCCGCGCCGCCGGTAATGTCACCATCAGCGCGGAAAGATCTAACCGTCACGCCAGCGGGCAACTCTCCCGCGGCCACACGGGTATCGTACCCGGCAAAACCAGCATCCAGAATGGCGACTTTTACTCCGGAACCATTGTTGCCGCCGTTCTGCCAGGGGGTAGCGCCGATAACGCCGACGCCCTCGCTGGTAGTCGTGAGCAGTTCGGGCCGGGCCGGTGGCCTCACATATGAAACTCCGGGAGACGCGGCGATCGTTTCCAGGCTGTCGATTGGTATCTGTGCCTGCACCAGGCTCCCGTGGGAAGTCTCTGTTTTGCCGCCGGCAGCTGTTACCAGTGCCTCGGTTTCGGAAATGCTGCTGGAACTCTCCAGTACTACCTTGACGCCGCCGGCGGTGAGGTCCAGGCCTCTTTGGGCGGCAAAATCTACTGCCGCGCCGGCGCCGGCGGATTCGAAGCGGGCTACGAGCTGGCTCAGGGAAGAATCGATTCCGGGATCAGGCTTACCGCCGGGATCAGGGATGGAGCCAGGGTCTGTCATGCGTTCGTTCTCACTGGCGACGGCTTCGGATGATGCTTCATCGGGGGCCGGGGACACCGGTGGATCAGATGCAATAATGGCGGCGGTGGGTGAAGCATGCTGCTGCGGTTCATCAGACGGAAGCAGCCAGAGGCCGGCTGATGCCATCGAGATGATCAGAACTGCCGAAATCCCGGCAAGAACAAAGCTCTTTTTCATGGTGTCCCCTACCCGTCCGCATAGACCTTGAGCTTTCTCCGTTAATTTCACTCACATCATACCGGAGACGCTACTAATAGTGCCTGTTTGAGTTGATCAATAATGGCGAATTCAACTTTAAAGTGCAATAGTCAACAGGGTTGATGCCTTGAAGAAGATTTCATAAAGGGATTTGAAGTACCCTTTGTGACACTATCGCCGGGACCTGACCGCCGATGGCATCGGCCCAGGTTTCCGCCTCCATCGGCCCGCCCAGCAGCCCTTCATAGCGGGCATACAAGGTGCCGCCCGGCGATCCCGAATGCTTTTTCCTTCCTCCCATCTTCATCCGTCCGGAGCACCTGCTAGCCTGTAATCCGGCTGGAAAGGAGCTAACTGATGGACAGGCGGTCATTCATCAAGAGTATGTTCGCGGCGGGTCTGCTGTCTTTTTTACCTAAAGAACCTCTGAACAACCGACCGAAACAAACGGGCTGCGGTTAACGAGATACATTTTCATGAATAATCAGCGTTGATCTATCAATATACGCTTGTTTCTGTCTTCCTGTGGCTCTTTTCCGCCCCTCTTTCGCAATCCTGGACGCACTACGCCGGTTGATGCCGCAACTGTCTTCTGACCAGATACAGATTGGCCAGTGAGAAGAGGGTGAACAGCTGGTTGGCATTTTTGGCGAGGCCCCGATAGCGCACTTTTCTGTAGCCGAACAGACATTTGACTACGTGAAACGGGCGCTCGCCCCTGGATCTGGTCTTGCTCAGGCGGCGGTTATGTTTCTGGTCCTGCTGGCTTAAAGTCATGCCCCGGGCCGCTTTTTTTGGCTACGCACCACTTGACACCGCGCTCTTCAAACTCATCTTTTCTGGCCTGGTCGGCGTCGACGATGGTGCCCGCTCTTAAAAGCAGACCGTTTTCTTCCAGATAGCCGCAGGTGGCCGCAAACAGCTTCGCCGCCAGGTCGTGTTTCTCCAGCAGGTGACGGAACTTAAGGATAGTGCTCTCGTCGGGCACCGGGTCCTGTCCCAGTTCGATGCCGGCGCAGCGGCGCAGGGGCTCGGTATCGTAGAAGGCGTCCTCCATGGCCGGGTCCGACAGCTTAAACCACTGCTGCATAAAGTGAATGCGCAGCATCTTCTCCGGGCCCATGGGCGGGCGGCCGTTGCCGGCCTTGGGATAATGGGGTTCGATCAGACGAGTCAGCTGTCGCCAGGGAATGATCCGGTCCATCTCGGCCAGGAATATCTCTTTCCGGGTCTGCTTCTTCTTGCTGTCATAGGCCAGGCTGGCGAAACTGGGCTGTTTCAAGGCGAACCTCCCCGGTTGACTTTGTGCTATTTTATCAAAACCCGGAGCGATTCATCTGCTTTCGCCGGAGGAGTTAATCAGAGCTTCCTTAGGCCATTTCTTAAGGTGCGGATCATGGTGGAGGCGGTGCAACGGTATTTGAACTTGGAGGCTAATGTTTTGTGCCGGTTAGAAAGGGTGACAAAGCAGGCCTCTGCCGATAGTCACCTCTGATTCAGTCTGGTAGCCATCACAAAGTCCATGCCGGGATTTCCGTTGGTCAGTGTGCCTCGGATTCGGAAGATGTGAAACGCCTGATTGCGATGAGACACCAGATAGCCTCGACGACACCGAAGGGCCATGCTCCCGAAAGAAAACCATAGGTGCTGGATAAACCACACCCTGCGGCGAAGGCCAGGACGAAGCCTCGACCCCGTGGCTCCAGCGCATACATTACCATCATGAACGTCAGTGAAATTACACCGAAAATTGTAATCATCTAAGGGTAATCGCTTTTGACCCATAGTTTTTCTGCCTTGCGCTCCCTCTTGTTGGTGACTCGCTTCCAGTCGCGCAAGTGCTTCCACCATTGGGACGCGGGGGTCAGTCGGCCTTTTTGCTTGTGAGCCATTGTTTATGTCCCCGGTATCTTTCGCCGTATTTGTCCTTGCGTATGCGCTAATATTTGTCAGGCTTGCAGAGACCACAGCTCGAATAGCATCTGTGTTTTCTCTTTTGATTCGCCATTATCAGTCGCTAAGATCCTTCTTTTGGATTCTGCTTTGCTTTGCGTCTACGAGCATCTAGCGTTGATTGCCGAAGTAACCTTTCGCCACGCATAACGTAAAGGATAAAGACCTTTTTACCCTCTTCGCGGTAAAAGATTCGGCACGGCGGTTCAACAATCTGCCGGTAGCGCCACCCTTTAAGCTCTCGTGGTTTTGAACCGCTTTTGGGATGATCGGCCAACTGTTCCACATGGCGAAAAACGTTCTGGACCATTTTCCTGGCAGCTTCCGGATTATCCAATGCAACGTAATCCGCGACAGCATCCAAATCGGCGAGCGCTGGCTCAGTCCAGATTATTTCAACCATCGTGCCATGCGCTTTTTGGCCTGCGCATGAGAGAGTGTACGACCGTCCTCAATAGCCTTCTCCCCACGGGCAATTCCTTCCAACAGGCTCATCCGTCGCTGCAAGGCTTCGTAGGTTTCGACATCGACCAGATAGGCGCTCGGTACGCCATGTTGGGTTATGAGGATTGGCTCCTTGCTATCTTCAATCTCTGAGAGGAGCCTGGTGGCTTGGCGCTTGAGTGATGTAACAAGTTCGGTTCGCATAAAGTGATACTAAAGTATCACTGATAATTTTGCAAGTGGCAATATTTCACAGCACGAAAGTTCGATTCCCGCCGGCTTCTTACGATATCGGGTGCAAAAAATGGCTTAAACAAGGCATTTTCAGAGGTGCTAATAATGGTGGAGGCGGTGCAACGGTATTCGAACTTGGAGGTTAACGTTTTAAGCCGGTTGGAAACAGTGATTATGCGAAATTCCGCTACTTTCCAGCAATAGCCTTAAGCGCCTGATTGACTTGATCCAAATCGAAAGCCTCCGGGTCGAAGCTGCCGCCAGCCCATTCCAGCAAGTATTCGTGCTCTGGGTGGTCCGGGTCCCCGATGGCCTCCAGAAATTCGTAGAAACCCGCGATGCCGCCGACGTCTTCCGGCGGACACGCAAGACCGCCTTCCAAACAGACCGGATAACGCCGCCCTGGCTCGGGAGGTCCGATGCTCTCAACCAGCACCTCATGCTGCCAGCTGTCACCCAGGTCGTATTCATAAATGAAGCCGCGCTGTTTTACCGAGACGATGTCGCTCAGCTTCACGGTGTCCTCACCCAGCAGGTTCTCGTTCCATTCCAGGTCGGGAATGCCATAGTATTTACCGCCGGCCATGAACAGATGCAGGTGGCCCCCCATCCAGCCCATGGCAGCGATCAGATAGTCTGAGAGCTTGTCCAGGGTCGTATCCTGAACCAGCAGCCGCCGCCAGATGGCCTGCTCAGTTCCCCGCAGGGTGACCATGAGCTGATAGACCGCACCCGTGCCTCCCGTCTCGGTGAGAAGGTCATCGATGTGGACTTTCCGCTCTACCCCCAGCATCCCGGAGAATTTTTCAATCGCGTAGCGGCCCCCCAGGGGTGAGAATGGCACCCGGTTCATCTTGCGGATCGTAGCCGGCAGATCGCAGTATTCGAGTCCTCCTTTTGACAGCATATGGAACTTGTACAGTGAAGCCAGATCATTCATGGAACCAAGCACCTTGCGGCTTCCGGTCTTGGCATACCGGATCTCTTCGTACCTGCCCATGAGCCGCGAAACAATCGCGCCGTCGAAGCCTTCTTCCATCATCGCCTGCTCCAGACCCTCTCGAAATACCACATCCATGTTTTTCAGCCTGGCTTTGCTTGCGTTAAAAGTGAGTAAGGAAAAAAGTGAGTCCGCATGGGTGAACAGGACACACTTGCGCCGGTAGATGCGCAGCAGGTTGGCATACCAGGTGTCCAGGGGAGATTCGGGGGCCTCCCCTTCGTACAGGTCCGCGTCCCTAAGGCCCATTTCCTTTCTCAGTTTGGCTGTAGAGCGGATGAGCAGCATGGCTGTTATAGCTGGGCATTCAATCGCGAACAGGCGCCATTGGCTTCGCAAAAGACCCGATGGATGTGCCGGATATGTTTGTCGCCGATTTTCTCGCCGCTTCCAATGTGTCCCGCGCTGCATCGCTGGATGGTGAAGCAAGCTCGCGATAATCTGATTTATTCCTTAGATCGAAGGCGACGCTCAACGAACGAGCAATTTCTTTATCGAATGTTCCATCCTGCACGTAATGTTCATGGAACAAGCGAATTACTCCGGAATGCTTTGATGCGCCAAGCTCTTTTATCGCGAGCAGCGCCAGCGTCGCGTAGAACATCGCATAGTAAGCCCGGCTGAGGGCAACGCGTGATTTACCGCCTTCCAGCAAGAGAACAGCTTCTTCAATCGAATCGTGGGCCTCTTCAAGCCGGTATTCCACAAGGCTTTTAAGGTCATCATTCAAATCTTGATACCCTCTAGCTGAACCGTTTTATAAAGGGGTGAAATCTTGATGGATGGATTTTCGATCTCCCTTAGAGAATATAGAATCGGGGAAATGAGTACGCCGTATTCCAGACTGATGTCGAAGGACAGACCGTAAATTTCTTTCTCTAGTTCCCAGTCGATTTGGGGAATTACAATAAAAACATCCAGGTCCGATTCTTCGTCGCCCTCACCACGCGCACGAGATCCGAAAAGGCGTACTTCTAACGCCCCGAAGCCTGCCACCAGAGCGTCCCGAAAATCAGATAAGGCCTTTTTCTCATTTGTTGTCAGATTCCCTATGAAGCTCCCTGTTGAAAGCCATTATATCTTCCCGCGTGCTCCTTATGCATGCTTTAGCGAAATTTGCCAACATTTCGCCAACCAAAATATGAGGCTTGGCTTCGCGTTCTTTATGAGAGTAGTTGGGCCCAAAGTTCGATTCCCGCCGGCTTCTTACGATATTGGGCAAAAAATGCCTTGAACAAGGCATTTTCAGGGGTGTGGATGATGGTGGAGGCGGTGCAACGTTATTCGAACTCCGAGGTTAATATTTTGGGCCGGTTGGAGAGGGCAGTTCTGGGATATCTATAAGAAAAACGAATAATGGAACTTGAATGATTGTGCTATAAGTACATTAATGTACTTATGAGCACGCTATGGGAGGCGTTCATTATGGCTTACAACTCAAAAACGGCCTGTAAGCTTGTCGGCATATCAAAACGTCAAATTGGCTATTGGGATGAGACACATCTGATTAAACCTTCTGTTCAGGAGGCGGGCGGGCGGGGAACAACTCGCCTTTATTCGTTTGCCGATCTGGTTCAACTTGCGGTCGTGAAATCTTTAATCGATCAAGGCATTTCTCTTCAGAAGATCCGGAAAAGCATAAATTACTTAAAGAAGAACTTTCCACAAATCGAGAAACCGCTGGCACAACTTAAATTCCTGACCGACGGAAAGACCATTTTCATTCTGACTAGTAATAAGAAAGAGATACTCGACACTCTCGCAGAAGGACAATTGGTCTTTAGCATCGCCTTGGGTCAAATAATCGAAAACTTAAAAGGCGAAGTTGAGAGTATTAGTCAGGACAGAAATTACAAAGTAAAAGTCGGAAGAAGAAATTATGAAGTCATTCTTCATCCTGACCTCGAAGACGGAGGCTTCTGGGTAGAATGTTCCGAGCTACCCGGTTGCATGTCTCAAGGCGATACCGTTGAAGAATCTTTAGAAATGATTAAGGACGCTATCGAGGGTCATCTTGAAGTTCTTACTGAGGATGCTGTCCCCGACAAGAAGCTATCACGCTCGGCATAAATGGCAGGCTTGCATAACCTCAAGCCACTGAGAGTCGTCAAGGCTTTTGAAAAAGCCGGATGGAATAGCAAAGGACAGAGAGGCAGTCACGTCATACTCGTAAAAGAGGGAAACCCGATCATCCTCTCAATCCCCGTCCACAAGGGGAAGTCGATAAAGAGAGGAGGATTACTCGAGAACCAGATCAAGAAAGCCGGTCTAACCGTTGAGGAATTTCTAAAACTCTACTGAAGCTAATTTTATCGCAGCCTCGAAAGTTCGATTCCCGCCGGCTGTCTACGATATCGGGCGGAAAAAAATGCCTTGAACAAGGCATTTTCAGAGGTGTGGATGGTGGTGGAGGCGGTGCAACGGTATTCGAACTTATCGCTACTGAATAGATTAATGACCGAGATAGATCGGGCAACGAAGAAATGAGTGATTGGGTACTGGCATCCTGGCGGAAGTCAGACCCCGTTTTTTATCTCTTCTTTTTCCGCCTTACGTTCCCGCTTATTTGCGACGCGTTTCCAATCGCGCAAGTGCTTCCACCATTGGGGCGCAGGGGTTAGATGTCCTTTTCGCTTGTGTGCCATTGCTTGTCTGCAGCTTTGAATTTATAAACCCGGCGTGGTTTCATTTTGCCTCGGCGTATTTTGCCCGCCTGGCGCACACTCGTCTTTAGTTTTTCAAAATCTTTTTCGTTCATCTGAATTCTCGATGTTTGTGCGCAGGTCATGCAGCGGTATCAACCTCAACCAGTTCGCCAGTAGAGGACGGGGGAGGAACAGGTTCACCAGCTTCAAGAAGCCCTTCGATATGGAATTCAATGGCTTCCTTGATTAACTCCAATGCTTCGTCCCGGGTTTCCCCAGCAGCAATACAACCAGGCAGATCCGGAACATGTGCTCCGTAACCAGTCTCTCCCTTTTCAATTACAACCATATATTTCATAATCCGCTCCTTTCCACGATTCCTATTTTAGCCCAGCCTGCTTGAGAATGCTTGCCATTGTACCGGGAGGAATATCTGAACCCGGCTTTCCGGCGATAGTTACGGTCCCGCTCTTGGTAGGATGCCGAAACTGACGGTGACTTCCTCTGGTCCTTGTCTGCTGCCAGCCATCCTTTTCAATCACCTTTATCAGATCTCTGATTTTCATACGGTGAGCCTCCATTCGTTTCCGGCCCAGCCCAATTTTATTAAACGAGTCTATAACACGGTCGTTCACTTTTGACATATGGCTGACCGGAAAGTTCGATTCCCGCCGGCTTCTTACGATATTGGGCAAAAAAAATGCCTTGAACAAGGCATTTTCAGAGGTGTGGATGGTGGTGGAGGCGGTGCAACGGTATTCGAACTTCGAGCTTAATACCCTGGAGCGCTTGAAAAGGTATTGCGCGAGATTCATGTTTAATGTATCTGAAAATCACTCTGATGGAATCTGGCCTTCGACTTCGGCCTTTATCGATGACAATACTTTCTTTGAAAACAGGATGTGAATGGGATTGACCAATCGCCAGTAAAGTCGTTGCATTGAATTTGGATTGGGTGATAGGAGGGACAAGCTGAGCAAGGTTTCTTCCCCCATCGGTTCAAATAGGTATCCAGCTTCTAAATCAAAGAGACCCAGCCTGGTTTTGAGTTTGAACCAGTATTTTTTGCCCTCTGTGGCTTCGATAAGTTTGAAGGGGCCATAATAATCCCCTATTGTCATCATTTTCTTTTTACCTCTTAGGTTTTGGAAATGCTTGCGACCATGCAGAAGCATCCTGAAACCGGCCTTGGGTTCGCCGATCAGAATCAGTCGAAGCGCAATAAAAGGTCTGGTATCGAGAAATGAATATATGGGGAACTTGGTTTCCATTTCTTCCACATACTTATAAACAATATTTGGCGTCGCCTTGATGATTACTGCGTGACTATCCTCGATCATGTTTGCCTCTCAAGGACCGTTAACAGATTCAAAAAAACGATATAACATTCAGCCGTCCAAAGACATGATCGGGCATGGAAAGAAACAAAAGTTCGATTCCCACGGGCTGTTTACGATATCGGGCAACAAAAAATGCCTTAAACAAGGCATTTTCCAGGGCTGAGATTATGGTGGAGGCGGTGCAACGGTATTCGAACTCTGATGTTAATATCTTGGGCCGGTTGGAGAGGGCGATACAGCAGGCTACCTTCTGACGCCAACGTTAAGCGGCACGCGTCTTTTTGCGCGGCCGGCGACCATTGGGAGCGGACCTAGACGCTCTGTTAGCATTTTCGCTTAAAGCGCTCAGCACTGCCTTTGGTTCTTTGGCAACGACATTGAGCAAAACCAGTGCTGGACCATGAGGCGTACGATCACCACGCTCCCAATGCCGCAAAGTACTTACACTTATGCCAAATGCGGATGCAAATTCACTTTGAGACATGCCTATATCCAAACGAATATTCTTCACATCGAGAGGGGTGAACTCATGTACGATTGCTTTTGATTTATTCCCTCTGGCATACTCTATTGCTTCATCAAGCCCTTTTTTAATACTTTTATATGCGTTACTCATTTTTTTCCTCCGTAGCTCTTTATTAATATTGCCGTCAATTTCGCCAAATCATTTCGCTCTGCCTTGGTTAAATTCGCCTTCTCGCCTTTCCCAAACATGGTGAGTAAAAACAAAGGCAGCGATTCATTATGAAAATAATAAATGACTCGAACTCCTCCACTTTTACCTTTGCCCTGAGCCGACCATCGTAACTTTCTGATACCACCCGTTCCTTGCATGATATTGCCCGCAGCTGGATGGGCAGCTAGGTAACTGATTACACTATAATTCTCATCCGCTGACAGCAGCTTAGAAGATTTTCGTTGAAATTCAGGGAGTTCAACTACAGTTTGCATGAACTGAAGTATAATCCAATGGATTATAGCCTGTCAAGGGTGCAAGCATTCTTATCTGCGTCTTTAGAAAATCATCGAGAGGCACGAAAGTTAGATTGGCACCGCGCTGTCTATGATATATGGCAAGAAAAAATGCCTCTCTCAAGGCATTTTCAAGGGGTTGGATTATGGTGGAGGCGGCGGGAATTGAACCCGCGTCCGAAGTCACCCAAAATGGAGTATCTACAAGCTTAGCCCTCGCATTTAGTTCTCACGTTCCGGCTCCGCGTGGGCAGGATCCGGTCCGCCAGCCTCTCTAAGGTTTCCCAACCGCGGCGAGAGGCAACCGCGGCGGTTGAGTCCACTAGTTGACGCCGTTACCCCGCTCGCGGACTTAGCGGGAACGACGAGCCGCAATTAAGCGGCTAACGCGAGATTATTGTCTGCGTT
The DNA here is from genome assembly GCA_023382335.1 of Actinomycetota bacterium. Taxonomy (GTDB): domain Bacteria; phylum Actinomycetota; class Thermoleophilia; order BMS3ABIN01; family BMS3ABIN01; genus JACRMB01. Next base: position 87,481 of record JAMCPM010000001.1, on the reverse strand, counting down.
TAAGTTAGTTTCCCGGCAGTTTAACGAGCCCTCCGGGAGCTCGGCTTGCTGCTCCAGTCCAGATTGACCCCGTCGAAACCAGGTCGCCCCCAAACTGTTTTGGCCCCATGCTTCGGCCACCTCTTAGTATACCCGTTTCCCGCCGATTTAGCAGGAAAAATCCCTGCAATAAGCCGTTTAGGATTCAAAATCGGTGTAACTATAGAAGTATGCAAACTATATTCATGTGCGCAAGTTCTGGAAGGAGGTGTAATAAATGGAAGCGAGCGAAAAACCAATGGAGGGCCGAGGGCTTGAGGGATATCCGGGTCTTGAAGAGAAGGCATCCGTCCATCATCTGCACAACGCCGGGGCGTCATTCCGGCACCGCATCAGCGGCGGCGCGATCGTGGCGGGGGCTCTTGTAGGCCTGGCCTTACAGCTGCTGTTCATCGCGTTTGGAACATTCCTCGGATTCAGCGCTGCTTCAGTCGCCTCGCTCACCGACCTGCAGGGAATAGTGACATCGGTGGGCATCTGGGTGGCAGTCAGCACCGCGTTATCAACCTTCATCGGCGGATATATTGCCGCCCGTCTGGCTGATACAACAATCACCAGGGACGGCCTCTGGCATGGAATCACAACCTGGGGACTGCTGATAATTGCCGGCCTGTTTCTGTCGGTACTCGGAGTCGTAGGTGTGATGGGATTCGGCCTTAGCGCCTCGTCCCTGCTTCATGCATATCTGCCTGGCGCAACCGCATTCGCCGCCGCGGACCTTTCCACCGCCGCTAGCATCACCACCACCCTGAGTGGCTGGTTCCTGATCGGGGCGCTGGTAAGCCTGGTTACTGCGGGCTTAGGCGGAGTGGTCGGCTGCATGCGGGTGATGAGCCGCCGCATGGAGGTAATGCCGGTTGAGGGTGAAGAGAAGAAGGAATATATCCAGGCTGCATGACCACAGCTTCAAGCCATCAACAATATGGCGAAGGCGACTTCGCAAGCAACAAGGGAGGACCGCGTAAGCGGTCCTTTTGTGTTTTACTTTTTTGCCGGGAAGATCGTGCCCAAAATGATAACGGCAACGAATATGGCGCCAAAAATCAGGCCGCTTTTCTTCCTGGTGAAATCAGTACGAAACAGGGCGGAAAAAAGCGAGGGCTTGATCATGCCGGCGATAAGCAGTGCGAGCGAGATCAATAACATTAGCGACCAGAACACTCCCATAACGGTCTCCTGAACTTAGAGATTCCGGCAGCTCGATCCCGGTTGAACCATATATATCACAATAGCGTCGATTCGTCGCGTCAGCGAATTCTTCTGTTCAACGGCCCGGCCGCCGCTTATCGGGTTTCGTCAGCTTCCTGCCCCCTGCTTATCGGATTTCATCAGCGTTCCGGCCGCTGCTTGTCCCGGAAAGCGCGTTCGATCTCCCGCTTGGCGTCACGGTCGGCCATCGAGCGTCTTTTGTCGAAGAGTTTCTTCCCCTTGGCCAGGCCGAACTCGAGCTTGGCCCGGCGGCCCCTGAAGTAGAGCCTGGTCGGCACCAGCGTCAGGCCTTTTTCCCGGGTCTTGCCGATCAGACTGCGGATCTCCCGTTTGTGAAGCAGCAGCCTGCGGTCCCGGTCGGGGTCGACGTTGTGGATGTTCCCCTGCTCATACGGGCTGATGTGCAGGCCGACGACGAAGACCTGCTCTCCCCTGAGCACGCAGTAGCTTTCCTTAAGATTGGCAAGGCCCGACCGCAGCGACTTCACTTCGGTGCCCTTGAGCTCGATACCCGCCTCAAAGGTGTCCTCGATGAAGTAATCGTGGAAGGCCTTGCGGTTGGTGGCGATTGGTTTGACGGCGCTCATTGACCCATCATAATCCAGGCCCAGGACCGTAACAAATCCCCTCTCGAAGTCAGCGGCCGGCGCCGCGCCTGATTGTAGCCGCCACGGTGCTTGATTCAGTCCGCCGCGGGGATTAAGCTGCAGTGGTCATCAACCTTCCGGGAGCGCGGATGCGGACCTTCAGAAACGTTTTTCGCCGGAAGCTCAGGGCTTTCCTGACCATATTCGGCATCACCATCGGCGTCTTCGCCCTTGTTGTCATGGGTTCTATGGCGGAGAAGATCACCCTGCTCGTGGACGGCGGCACCCGCTTTTATTCCGATAAGGTGACCGTGAGCCAGGGCAGCACGGCCGGTTTCAGCATCAGCCCGCTTTCCACGGACAAGATCCCCGAGATCGAGAGCTTTGACGGGGTCAAGATCGCCTCCGCGGATATCACCATGCAACTCGACAAGGAACAGGCGGCGACCTTCGGTGTGCCCGACCTCATTGTCGGCTCGGATCTTCGCGGGCGGGATCTGGAGTCCTTCAAGGTCCACTACGCCGAGGGACGCCCGCTCCAGCCTGGCGACAGCGGCAAAGCGACTATCGGCTCCGACCTGGTGCGCAAACTAAACGCCCATCTGGGCGACACCATAACCGTGCGCGACCGCCAGTTCGAGCTGATAGGCATCGTCGACAAGACCTTCACGATCCCGGACAATACCGTGGACATCCCCTTCGCCGACGCCCAGGACATCTTCTATAACGACCTGCCGGATCTGGTGAAGGCCAACTTGAAACCCCGCCAGTTAGCATCCGGTTTTACTATCTACCCGCAGCCCGGCGTGGACCCAAACCGGCTGGCCGTGGAGATCCAGGACCGGATGCCTGGTTACGACGCGATCGGACCCGCCAAATTCCAGGAGCAGGTAACCAATACAACCCGGATCTTCACCACTATCGTCTTCGGCGTGGCCCTGATCTCGCTGCTGGTCGGCGGCCTTTCGGTGATTAACACGATGACCATGTCGGTCTTCGAGCGAACTCGCGAGGTAGGCATCCGCAAGTCTTTGGGCGCCTCGGACGGCAGGATAATCCGCCAGTTTTTAAGCGAGTCCGCTTTCATCGGCGCCGTAGGCGGCCTCTCCGGTCTCTTTTTCGGCTGGCTGTTTGTGCTGGCGGCAAACGCCGCCGGTGAAGCCTCGGGCACTCAGATATTCCAGTTGACCAACCGCCTGGCTCTTGGGTCTGTGCTCTTCGCGGTCGTGCTTGGGGTCCTGAGCGGCCTCTATCCTTCATGGCATGCAGCGCGCATGAATCCTGTCAAGGCTCTGAGATACGAATGAGGCGGCCGGGGAATGAACGGCAAAATGAACCGTAACGGGAAAGCCCTCAGGGCAGTAGATCTGCAGAAGACCTACGAGCTGGGAAAAGACAACCTGGTGTACGCCCTCAGGGGGGCTTCGCTCGACGTTACCGAGGGCGAGATGCTCGCGATCATGGGACCGTCTGGTTCCGGCAAGTCGACGATCATGCACATCATGGGTTGCCTCGACAAACCCGATTCAGGCGAGGTCTGGCTGGAAGACCGCCGGGTGGACGATCTGGGAAGCCGCGAGCTCAACCGCGTCCGCAGCCACGAGATCGGTTTTATCTTTCAGGGGTTCAACCTGATACCGACATTCACCGCCATGGAGAATGTCGCGCTTGCCGGCGAGTATGCCGGGCTCTCTCGCAGAAAAGCCCGAAGCGTGGCCGCGGAGGCCCTGGTGAATGTAGGTCTGGGCGACCGGCTGCGGCATCACCCCAGCGAGCTCTCAGGAGGCCAGCAGCAAAGGGTCGCCATCGCCCGCGCGCTGGTGAATAATCCGGGCGTGGTGCTGGGTGACGAGCCCACCGGAGATCTGGATTCGGTTTCCTCGCAAGAGATCGTTCAGATGATGCGGGATATCAACGCCAGCACCGGCACCACCTTCGTCCTGGTCACGCATAACCCCGAGGTGGCCAACGCCTGCGATCGCAGGATAACGATGCGCGACGGCAAGGTCCTGGCTGAATGAAAGTAGCTCCCACTCAGCCGCGCGCTCCGCGTCCTCGCCGGCCCCGCCCCGTGCTCCCCGCCTAGCCGCGCGCCGGCTCCAGCTCCACTTTCCCCCTGAGCTTGTCGATGCGAACCACCCTGACGGTCATGCGGTCGCCCAGGCGGTAGGGCCGGCCAGAGCGGCGTCCCACCAGGGCGCTGCCCTTGTCGCTCAGGACGTAGAAATCGCCCCGCAGGCTGCGGGCGGGGACGTAACCCTCGTAGCAATCCTCGAAACGCACGAACAGGCCGGAGGGAATCAGGCTGACGACCTCCCCTTCGAAGAGCGTGTCCCAACCTTCCTCGTACAGCAGGCGGTCAAGCAGGAAGGCCAGGACGATATCGTCGCCGGTGCGCTCGGCCAGGGCCGCCCGGCGCTCGTTCTCGGAACTTTGCAGGGCCACCTCGGCGAGCTCGAGGCGGTCACAGCTGAAGTCCTCGATGTGCAGCTCGCGCAGCAGCGCCCGGTGCACGACCAGGTCCGGATAGCGACGGATCGGCGAGGTGAAGTGCAGGTAGGCTTCCGACGCCAGGCCGAAATGGCCGAGGTTGTCCTCGAGGTAGCGCGCCTGTTTTAGCGAGCGCAGCACGATCTCGCCGAACACGGAGCGGTCCCGCTGCTGCTCGCTCAGAACCCTGGGCAGCGAGCGCAGCAGGTCGCGGATAGCGCGGCCGGCCTGCTGGGGACTGCCTTTGGCCAGGGAAAATACCGGCACCGGGATTCCCATATCGTCCAGAAGGTCAAAGAGGGATTCGACCGCGGCCGCATCCGGCTCTTCATGGACCCGGTAGATGCAGTTGCCCTGTTTCTGTTCGAGGAAACGCGCGACGGCCTCGTTGGCGGCGATCATGAATTCCTCGATGAGGGCGTGCGATTCGGACTGCGGGCGCGGCCGCACGCCGATGACGTTGCCGCTTTCATCCAGGCGGAACTCGGGCTCGTAGGTGTGGATAGCCAGCGCGCCGCGCGCATGGCGGGCGTCTCGCAGGGAGGCGGAGAATCGCCGGCATTGTTCCAGCTTGTCCTCGAGCTTTTCTGTGGCGCCGCCGGGCTTTCCCTCAAAGAAATCGTCGACCTCGTTATAGGTCAGCCGGCGGCTGCTGCGGATGAGGCTGCGGTAGAAGCGGACTTTCCTGGGAACCATTTTTGCGGCAGCGTCCGGCGCTTCTTCAACGGCGGCGTTCCATTCGTACACCATCTCCACGGTCACACATTTGCGGTCCTCGCCCGGCCGCAGGCTGCAGATGTCGTTAGAGAGGAGTTGCGGCAGCATCGGCTCCACGGCCACCGGCAGATACACGCTGACCGACTTGCGCGCCGCGGCCTTGTCGATCGCGGACCCGGCGGGAACAAAATAGCTCACGTCGGCGATATGCACGTAGAGGGTGATCTCGCCCGGGCCCGGCCCGTCGACAACCGATATGGCGTCGTCGTAGTCCCTGGCCTCGTCGGGATCGATGGTGAACGACAGCAGCTCTGTCAGGTCACGCCTGCTGCCGTCCGCTTGCCCGGCCAGAGCGGTCTGAGCTTCAGCTTCCTCGAGAACGGCGGGCGAGAAGCCGCGCGGCACCTGGTAATAGGTGAGCACCCCTTCCATGAGGACCTTCTGCGATCCCGCCTTGCCCAGCCGGCGGGTGACCTGGCCGCGGCCACGCCCGTCCGGTTTCAGAACCACAAGCTCGCCGGGGCGCGCTCCGTTTAATGCCTTGTGTCCGACGAAGATCTCTTTCTGGTCTCCGAACAGGGGGTCGGCGCGGTAGATCTTCCCATGCTTGGTGATCAGGGCCACCATCGGGCCCGCGGGTCTTGTCTCCGGATTACGGCGCGACATTACCGCTGTATCAAGGCTGAGCGTTGTGCAGGGTCTGGCAGGCGTTGTGAACCTGCTGCACCTGCGCCGCGTCGCCATTCTGAAGCGCCTGGCCCATGGCATCATGCATCTGCTGCATGCCCTCGGGGACATTCTGGCCCATGGCGTCGTGCATCTGTTTCATCTGGTCCAGACTGATCCCGCCCGTCAGGCATACCTGATTGATCGCCGTCAATGGAGTTGTCTGACTGCCGTCCTGCGCCAGAACCGCTGACGCCCCCGCCAGCAGCACCGCCACCGCGATCAGTCCAACGAGGAAGATCTTCTTCATAGGGTGCACCTCCTTGCGGAATTAAAAGTTTTGAAGCCTTTGGCAAGAATGATTGTCGCCGGCGTCATGGCGCCAGCTCGGCCAGCCCGCGCTCCAGCACCTGGTCGACGGTAGAAGCCGGGTCGACAGTGACGGGGATGTCGGGCTCGATGCCGATCTTGTTGATGTCGGTGCCGTTAGGCGTGTGGTAGCTTCCCGATGTGAACTTGAGGCCGCCGCCGTTGGAGAGCGGCACGATATTCTGCACCACGCCCTTGCCGAAAGTCTTTTCACCGATGAGCTTGCCGCGGGCGTCATCCTTGATGGCCCCGGCGACGATCTCTGAAGCGCTGGCGGTATTGCCGTTGACCAGAACCACCATCGGCACGGTCTCGTTGGCGTTGCCCTGCGCCTGGAAGGTCTCGGTCTGGCCGTCGCGGCCTACCACGGAGACGATCGGCCCGCTCTGGATGAAGGCGCTGCCGACGGTGACGGATTCGCTAAGGAGCCCGCCGCCGTTGTTGCGGAGGTCGAGGATGATTCCCTGAGCTCCCTGGGCGATCAGCTTGTCGAGCGACGCCTTGACCTTGACGCCGGAGTCTGTGGAAAACTGTTCCAGCCGGATGTAACCGATGTTCTTGCCGTTACGCTGGATCATGGTGTCGGTGACGATCGGCAGGTTGATCTCCCGCCTGGTCATGGTGAAATCAAGCTGCTGGGCCCCGCGCTGGACGCTCAGGGCCACCTGGGAGCCGGAGGGGCCGCGGATCAGGGCTGAGGTCTCTTCCTGGGACTTGCCGGCAACGGCCTGGCCGTCCACGACGACGATGACGTCGCCGGCCTGGATGCCGGCTTCCTGCGCGGGCGAGTTGTCAAATACCTGGACCACGCGCAGCTGCCCGTCCTTCTGCTCCATGAGCACGCCGATACCGGTGAACTGTCCGCTGGAATGCTCGTTGAACATCTGGAAATCGTCGGGGTTGAAATAAGTGGTGTAGGGGTCGTTGACGCTGCTCACCATGCCGGTGATGGCGCCGTTCTCAAGCGTTGAGCTGTCTACCGGCTGATAGAAGCCCTCTTCGAGGATATTCTCGATCTCCCGCTCCAGCTGCAGTGTGTTATTTCCGGGGAAGAAGAAGTTCTGAACTGCATGGGGAAGAGCATCGATGAAGACTGACAGGCGGTAGTAATGCCCGCCAAAATAAATGCCGGCCAGGAAGGCGACGGCGACAGCGAGAGAGATGAAGAATACCCGGAAAAAGCGTGGCATGAACAAAGGTTAGCGGCTTTGGCGGCCGAGCGCAATATCCACATGAATCTCTTGACAGCTTCGAGGCTGGGGGTATTTAATTACCTCATGACCGCCTGAAGTAATCACGATTCCGATTAGGCGGGGGCACGGGCGGCATTAGGGCAGATGTGGGTCGGAGGCTCCTGGCGGCCTTTTCGCACGGCCGCTTCACTAATCCTGGCCTTTCCACAATTGGTATCAGCGCCTGCATTTTGGACTGGACGGGACAGGAAAAGCCCGTCGGTATTCACGCGCTCAACCCCGTATTTCCGGACGATGCTCCGCATCTTATCCGTTGACAGGTTAGCCGGCTGTAAACAGATGTACTGAGGAGGAAAAAATATGGCAGAAGCAGCCAAAAAGTCCCGTAACAAGATCTATGCGGCAGGTGTGGTGGGGTTCCTCGCAATTATCTCAATCCTTTACTACATGTCCGCACCCGTTTATCTGTATGTCATTGCCTACATGTGGTTTGGGTTTGTGTATGGCATCCTGCAGCAGTACGGCCGTTTCTGTTTTGCTTCGGCCTGGCGCGATCTGATAATGGTCAAGGTTCCGCGCATGTTCGTCGGCATCATGATCGGCCTGATGACGTTGAGCATCATCAACGCCTACGTTGTCTCCATCTATCCGGACAAGTACGTCGTTGATTCAATTGGATTCCATGTGTTATTAGGCGGATTGTTGTTTGGGCTTGGCATGGTTCTCGCCGGAGGTTGCGCTACCGGCTCCCTGTATAAGACCGGTGAGGGCAACATGATCTCTCTGGTGGTTCTTCTTACTCTCTCGTTTTCCCAGGCAATTTTCGCGGCCACCCTGATGGACTCGTTCACAGCAAACTTCATCACGGGCCATACCTGGAATAATGTCTCTCTGACCACGCTCTTGTTTGGCGGCGTCACTGACGGAAAAATACCGCAGTACTCATTCGCTCAACACTTGCTCGGCGACTCGTTGATTAACGCCATTCTGGTTTCCATCCTGCTGCTCATCGCCGTTTACATCATCTGGGTCAGGAAGCCGTTCATAAAGCGCCGTACGCAGGCGCTTTCAACGACCGCCGCCGCCACAGCCGACGGCGGCACGGTAAAGATGGGCTTCAAGGACGAGCTGGCGGGTTTCTGGTCCATGATCAGCGCCTCCAAGCGTACGACGATTGCCGCCATTTTGATCGGGATCGTGGCCGCTGCCCAGATCTTCACCCTGGCCTGGATACAGAACCGGGATGACTTCACGAATTTCGGACAGGTGCTTGCGGGCAAACCGGCTTCAGGCGGCCCGATTCCCTCCTCCTGGCCACAGGGTGCCAACGTGGACAGCGGCGTTTCCAAGAACAACACTGTATTCGATCCCGGTTACTGGTACATCACCACCCAGGAAGCAATGCTGGCTGGCTGGACAATCAACTCCGCCGGCATCAACATGAAGGACAATAACTACTTCGGCGCCGTTAATGGCCTGCCGAAACCGTGGAACAGCCCGGCTCTGCTACTGTCGTTCGGCTTGATATTGGGCGCCACGTTCAAGTCGCTTCTGGCCCGTGAGTTTAAATGGAAGTTCCCCACCAGAGAACTGGCCATCTATGCAGTAATCGGCGGCACCTTGATGGGCGTCGGCGCCAGAGTCGGTCTGGGCTGTAATATCGGCGCTTTTTACGGTCCGGCCGCATTCGGTAATCCCAGCGGATGGATCTTCTTCATCGGCATGGGGCTGGGCGCGTTCCTGTCCGCTCAAGCCGTTAACTACTTGGCCAACAAGAAGATGGCCAAACAGATGGAATCGATGGACTTCGATATCGAGCTCTAAAAGCAGTAAACTGCTAATTAAGCGGAATGCGTGTCAGGAGGTGAAAGGCAATGAAGTTCAATAAAAAGGATGATGGCGAATACGAGCTGGACGTAACGGGTTATGTCTGCCCGCACCCGCAGCTTTATACCCTCAAGTGCATGGAGAAGCTGCAGGACGGCATGGTGATGGAGGTTCTCATCGACAACCCTTCCTCCATCGAGTCGGTAACCCAGGCCTGCAACGGCAAAGGTTATGCGATCCTTGGCAAGGAATCACCGAAGGCTGGCGTCACAGCGCTCAAGATCCAGAAATAAAACCGTTAAATTAAGCCTTGCAAGGCACGGGAAGCACAGGAAGAGAACTGTGACTCCCGTGCCTTGTTGTCTCCCGGGGAGTTTGTTTGCGCTTCGACAGCCTGGGGCAGAATACTTCTTAGCCGGCTCCCGTTCTTGAGTTACCGTCTGGGCAATAATATAATCCCGGCTGCACCCCTGAACTCCAGGGAGGCTGTTATCCACTATCAATTTGGAGGTGCGTGCGCATGGAGGTTGGATCATGAGCAAACTAGGAATTCTCCTGAACTCGGACAAGTACCGCGATGATGTCGTGGGCGTGATCAAGGCGGCAAAGGCCGCCGGGCATGACGTCGACGTCTTCATGATGGACGATGGCGTCCTGCTCGCCCCAGACGTCAGCAGCGAGTGCAGCGGCGAGGCGCAGTTCGCATATTGCGATCACAGCGCCGAACCCCGCGGCGTCAAGGACGTCGAGGGCGCTACAGCCGGCAGCCAGTACCAGAATGCAGTGATGATGCATGACGCCGACAAGGTGGTGGTGTTCTAATGAGCGACACCAAGAAACTAGCGGTCATTGTCAGGGACCGGCAGGGTGAAGCCCTGCGCATGTCTCTGGGCCTCGTGCTCGCGGACGACGAGGTAACCGTCTACAATCTCGGCGCACCTATCGAGAGGAACGACGATAACAACCTCAACATCGAGAGCCTCGAGATGATGGATTGCAAGCTCTTCTCCGTCAATCAGGCTGACGAGGGCTTCGAGCAGATCAACATGCAGCAGGTCCCGCTGAAACTGCTCGAGTACGACCACGTCATCGCCTATTAAGAGGAGCTATCCATGAAAATTCTTCACATCATCAAGGAACACACGCCCTCGGGCAGCGCCCAGACGATCATCGATGATCAGACCGCGGCCACCGACAACGAGGTCACTGTTTTCAACCTCTACGCCGACAAGGACTACGCCAAGCTGGTCGATCTCATCTTCTCGAGCGACAAGGTCTTCACCTGGTAGGAGCTCACCCGGCAGAAGCCCGCCGGCAGGCAGGATAAAGAACGCACCAATCAAAAAGGCCCTCCTCGCGGAGGGCCTTTTCTTATTTACCCTTTGGTGTTGACCTTCGGGTTCTTCTACGCGACCGGGCGCACGTTCGTGGCCTGCGGACCCTTGGGGCCCTCAGCCGGCTCAAACGTTACTTTCTGGCCTTCAGCGAGGGTCTTGAAACCATCGGTCTGAATCTCAGAAAAGTGCACGAACAGGTCGCTGCCGTTCTCCTGCTCAATAAAGCCGTAGCCCTTTTGATCGGAGAACCATTTGACTGTTCCTTCTGGCAAGGTATTTCCTCCTCTCACCATTCCCGTGGCAAAAGCACTCGAACCTTGCCAAAAGCAAACCGCCAAGTACTTCAAACCAGATTACGCCCCCGCGGTACCCGCGAGATAACTAACTATACTTCGATAAAAGCGATATGGCAACATTAAAATACCCGATTTTTGGCTTCCCAAGCGGGTTTACTCCACATCGGCCCGCGACGCCCCTGAAAATTTTCGCCCGAATCCCAGTATGATCAGCGCCGCGACGATGATTCCCAGCGAGTCGATGGCAACGTCCCTGGGCGTACCGATCCGGCCCGGCACGAAATGTTGGTGGAACTCATCGGAGGCCGCATAGATCAGGGCCGCCACTGCCGCCAGAAGCAGAGCTCCTTTGTGGCCGACCCGGTTGCGGGTGATCGCAAACCACAACAGCGAGGTCAGGATGGCGAATTCGCCGACGTGGGCGATCTTGCGGACGATCAGATCCCAGGATCCAAGGCCGGTGGAAAGGTCGGGCTGGGCTGAGAGATAGAAGATCAGGGAAGCCCAGGCAAGGACGGCCAGCCAGGGGAGAAGCCGGCCAGAGACGCCGTGCTCGGAGCTCCGGCGGCAAGGAGTCCGCTTAGCTGTCTGTGGGTACTGCATCCCAGTCGGCAGCATAACCGCACAGCCAGTTGAGGGCGTAATGGCGTTCGACGGCGATGGAGTTCGCTTCGTTGAATTCGTCGACAGAGATGTCGCCGAAGGCTTTACCAAAGGCGGGAAAGTCGCCGTCGATAAGCTCGGGGAGCTCGCCGCGTTTGAAGGCGGCCGCCTTCCGCACCTCGCCAGCAAGCTTCTCGATCTCGCCGGAGTCGCCGGCTTGGTCCTGGAGGCGCCGGGTGTTGGCGCGCCAGTGCCAGAGCGCCGCCAGATCGCGCATGTTGCCGATCTCGTTCCCGGGGCGCAGCTTTGCCTTTTCCATGAAGGGACCGATCGGTGCGAAGAGATTCAGCGGACTGATTGTTTCCTGGGGGGTGAACTGGCAGTCCCAGGGAGGAAGCTCGTCGAACTGGGAAAGGGCCCAGAGAATGACGCCCAGGGAGTTGGCGCGCCAGGCGGCGTCGATCAGCTCCTGGCGGCTCCACGATCCCAACGCCTTGCTGATCAGCGGCTTTTCCCGCGTTGACTGCGATGCGATCAGACCCTCGTCAGCCAGCCACATGTTCAGGTGCGTGGCCAGCTCCTCATGGACGGCAAACATCTGCGGCGACGAGATCACGATCGATTCGAATTTGCTGCGCATGACCAGGGCGCCCAGACAGAGAGCGCGGCGGGCGGCTTCATTCTGGTCCGGAGGGTTCACCGACCTAGATCTTGAGGAAACGCCTCAGGGCCAGGCCGCTGCCGACGGAACCAAGAAGGGTGCCGCCGATGACTACCAGCAGGACCAGCCAGACCATGGGTACCGCTTCCGCGTTAAATGGCAGGAAAGGCATCTTGTTGACGACGCCCTCGATGATGAAACGGTTGGCGACCATCACCAGTATCGATGCCGCCAGGGCGCCGACCATGCCAGTGAAGACTCCCTCCAGGACGAACGGCCAGCGGATGAACCAGTTGGTTGCGCCGACGAGCCGCATGATCTCCACTTCGCGCCGGCGGGCGAAGATGGACAGGCGGGTGGTGTTGGATATCAGCAGAACCGAAGCCACGGTCAGCAACATGACGAAACCGGCGCCGCCAATCAGGAAGATGGTGGTCACCCGCAGCACCCTGTCGGAGGTCTCACCCCCGTATTTGACGCCGTCATGCGTATTCGGCGAGTTGTCCACGATGGGGTTGTCGAAGAACCGCCCCGCGACTTCCTCGATCTTTTCGGGATCCTTGAGCGTGATCTCATATGAAGGGGGCAGTGGATTGCCCGAGAGCGCATCCAGCACGTCTTCGTGGCCCTTGAGGCTGCCGCGAAGCCGGTCCAGCGCCTCATCCTTGCTGACAAAAGTTACGTCCCGCACTTCGGGCATGGAACGGATCTCGTCGCCGAGCCCGTTGATCTGGTCGGGCGAGGCCGTGTTCTTGATGAACACTTCCACTTCCAGCTTGTTGCGCAGATCGCTGATGGCGTGCTGAAAGTTGAAGAAGATGATCAGGCCCAGGCCCAGAACAAACATCGAAACCAGGACGGTGACGATGGCGGCCATGCTCATCACCCAGTTGCGCACCAGGGAATTGAAAGCCTCACTGAAGAAGAATTTGAAGTTCATATTAGCGGTACAGCCCCTTGTCTTCGTCTCGTATTACCTTGCCGTCCTCCAGCGCGATTACGCGCTTGCGCATCTTGTCGACCATCTCGCGGTCGTGAGTCGCCATCAGCACGGTGGTGCCGGTGCGATTGATGCGATAGAGCAGCTGCATGATGCCGACGGAGGTGTCGGGGTCGAGGTTGCCGGTCGGTTCGTCGGCCACCAGCAGCGATGGATGGTTCACAAAAGCCCGGGCCACGCTGACGCGCTGCTGCTCGCCGGCGGATAGCTCATCGGGAAGGTTGTTCATCTTTTCGCCCAGGCCGACTAGGTTGAGGATCTCCGGCACCTTGCGCCTGATGGCGCGGGCCGGCTGACCGGTCACGCGCAGGGCGTAGGCGACGTTGTCGGCGACGGTCTTGTTGGGAAGCAGCTTGAAGTCCTGGAAGACACAGCCGAGGTTGCGCCGGTGATACGGCATCGCCGAACGCCGCATGCGCTGGAGATTGCGGCCGGCAACGGTTATGGTGCCCTCGCTCGGCTCGAACTCCTTCAGCAGCAGGCGGATGAAGGTGGATTTCCCCGAACCGCTGTGCCCGACCAGGAAGCAGAACTCGCCACGGTCGATGTGGATGTTCACGTCCTCGAGCCCCATGATGTTCGGGTCGTATACCTTGCTGACATTCTCGAAACGGATCACTTTAATACCTCGTGTTTATTTCATCCCGGGAAAGGGCCCCGGCCGCACCATAGCATTTATCACAAGCTGTACCAAATTGATTGAAGTTATTTTCCTCAAGGCGGGTTTTAAAAAATGGAAGGTTTGTGGATCTGCTGCGGCGGCGGCTGGTGCCGGGCCTGACAGCCGGGCTAACTGCGGCTTGCCAGCACCAGTTCGGCAAGGCTTACCAGGTGCTCCGTAGTCAGGTGAAAATCTTCCAGAAGCTGGTCCGGCGTACCGGATTTTCCAAACACATCCTTAATTCCCAGGCGGCCTATTCTTACCGGGCAACATTCCGCGGCGACTTCCTGCACCGCGTCTCCCAGGCCGCCGATTATGCTGTGCTCTTCGGCGGTTACCGCACAGCCGGTCTTTCCCAGGCTGGCGGCGACAGCGTCCACGTCGATCGGCTTGATGATACTAACGTTTACCACCTCGGCGCTGATATCCCTTTTTTTCAGCACTTCCGCCGCTTCGAGCGCGCGAACTACCATTATGCCACAGGCGAACAGGGAAATGTCAGTTCCTTCCCTCAGCACGTCCGCACCCCTGCCCAGCGATTTCGGCGGAACGTCGTATAAGAACGGCGTTTTGGGCCTGCCGGTGCGGATGTACATCGGCCCTTCGATTTCGTAGCTTTCCAGCACCGCAGCGTAAGTCTGGTTGAAATCAGCCGGCACGACCACCCTCATGTTGGGCAGCAGCCGCATGAGCCCGATGTCCTCGACCGACTGGTGCGTACAGCCGTCCTCACCGACGGTGAGGCCGCCGTGGCTGGCGCACACCCTGACCGGCAATCGAGGCTGGGCGATGCTCTGCCTCACCTGGTCGAAAGCCCTGCCGGTCGCAAAAACCGCGAAGGTCGAAGCATAGGAGATCTTGCCGCTGATCGCAAATCCGGCGGCCATCCCCATCATGTTGGCTTCGGCCACGCCGACGTTGAAAAATCTTTCCGGGAAGGCCTTGCCGAACTGGCCGCTCTTGGTGGAGCCGGCGAGGTCGGCGTCGAGCGCGACGACGTTTTCGTGGCGCTTGCCCAGCTCGAGCAGGGCTTCACCGTAAGCCTCACGCGTAGCCCTGGGTTTGAGTTCGGTCGCCATTAATTTTTCAGCTCCGCCAGCGCCTGCTCGGCTTCCTCGGCTGAAGGCGCCCTTCCGTGCCAGCCGGCCTGATCTTCCATGAAGGAGACACCCTTGCCTTTCACCGTTTTGGCGATGATGGCGGCGGGACCTTCCACGGCCCTGCTCCAGTCGAGCGCGTCGACGATCTGTTGCATGTCGTGGCCGTCGATCGATCTAACCGTCCAGCCGAATGCTTCATACTTGGCGGCCAGCGGCTCGACGTTCATGACGTCTTTGGTGAAGCCATCGATCTGCAGCCCGTTGGCGTCGACGATGGCGGTGAGGTTGCCGGTCTTATAGTGGGCTCCCGCCATGGCCGCTTCCCAGACCTCGCCTTCCTGCGACTCGCCGTCGCCCATCAGCGTGAAGATCTGACCGGGAAGCTTGTCGAGCCTCATGGAAAGCGCCATGCCGACTGAAACCGAGAGTCCCTGTCCCAGCGAACCGGAGGAGATCTCCACTCCGCGCGTCTTGTGCATGTCGGGATGGCCCTGCAGATGACAGTCGATCTTACGCAGGTTGATCAGGTCGTCCACGGGAAAGTATCCGCTTCGCGCCAGCGCCGAATAGAGGACGGGGGCGCAGTGTCCCTTGCTGAGGATAAAGCGGTCGCGTTCGGGCCACTTGGGATCGTCGGGACGATGATTCATGGTGTGGAAGAAGAGCGCGGTGACGATGTCGGCTGATGAAAGAGAACCGCCCGGGTGCCCGGAACCGGCCTCGGTAACCATGCGGATGACGTCCTGGCGCAGCGTTTTTGCTGTTTCTTTGAGTTCCTGGATATCCAGCGGGTGAAGCCTCCGGAGGGCCTTGAGGTCAGGGTAACCCTACGGACTGATTATCTAACGAAAAGCGGCGAGGTGCAAGAAAGGTCACATCCGCCCGGTTTCACCGGGGTAGAGGTCCTGGACGACGTCTGATTGCCAGTACTCCTTGGTGTCGACATCCATGATCGTCAGCCTGCCGGTCCAGCCGGCGCCGGTGTCCAGGCGCCAGACGTTGTCATCGCCGCCGTAGTTGATGGGTTTGTCGCTGCCGGCGATTATCGTCGGCGTGTGGCCGAGATAGACCTCGGCGTAATCGGGAACGCCGGTGGTGCGGTCGAAGAGCCTGCGGTCCCAGACAAAGGTGTCATCTTCCTGCTCGGTCAGCGCGACCCCCGGACGGATGCCTCCGTGCACGAAGAGCCTGCCGGACCGGTCATGGTAATAGAAGTTGCCGCTGCGCAGGAATTCAAAATGCTCCGGCTGTTTTACCAGCCAGCGGTCATCCATGTATGCGTCTATGGTTACCTGGCCGCCCTGCCGCAACCAGATCGGCGGCTTGTCCCCATAGGCCAGCCAGGCCATCAGCCAGAAATCGTGATTGCCCAGCAGATAGACGAGGTTCCTGATCCCCCGAAGCTCCTCGACGCACTCGGGAGCCTCCGACCAGCCGTCGACGGCGTCGCCGAGGAAGATGAGCTGGTCGGTTTCGTTATCGAAGGCGCAGCGCTCGAAGCACTGCATGAGCGCCCGGTAGCCGCCGTGGATATCGCCGAGGACAAGCGTTCTGAGGCTCATTGGAAGCTATTCACTCTGAGTCCCGCCGGGACTCCGGCGCCGGCTGTCAGCATCCCGGTTCGCCCGGATGGCCGCAGCACTGCCGGCGCTTGCTGATCTTGATCCAGGTATTGCCGAGCGCAACTTTCAGCTTCTTGCCGAAGGGCAGATCGGAATCCCGCCAGTTTTCGACCGGAGCCGAATGGTGGTGATCATGTTGGTGTTGGTGGTCTTCGCCCATGAAAAAATATTTTACCCTCAGGCGCTGAAACTTCATAGGGGCCGCCGGCGCCTTTCATCCCCAGTTTTCTCTCCCACCTCGAAACCCGTGAACTGGAATATGCCCCGTTGGACGGGCCGCAGGATGCCGGCGATGTCCCCGTTGAAACCGCCCTTGCGGCAGGATCTCTCTGGGGCAGCCGAACCACGAGGGGAAACTGCCAGATCATCAGATCGCATCACTCCACTTTATCCATTTAAGCCGGGCGAGCTTTTGTCGGTTTGAGCATGTTTGTCATGGTTGATCGTTGCCTCCACGCCTATTCCAGAGACAGGGATACCATCGGAAACGGCTTGCCGTGGCCCGGATAAATGATGCTTATTTCCTCTTTTTCCAGCTTAACAGGGCTGGCGTGGAAGTCCTTTAGATCATCGATCGCGAAATGGGCGTCAGGTTTACGCATGTTCATCAGCAGGTCGCCGCATATAAGATCGCCATTCGCAGTCAGAACTCCAATCGAACCCTTGGAGTGCCCAGGCAGATGAAGCACGCGGGCATCGAAAGCATATTCTGAGAGAGACTGGCCATCCTCAAGACAGATGTCTGGTTTGAACGTCTCGAATTTCCCGGCAAGACCGGTGGCGGCCATTATCTTGCCGACCGGCATTATAATTCTGCCGAGCATCGATATCCGGTCCGGTCTGGCCTTTCTGTTCCACAAATCATCGCCATGCTCGACCATGCCGGAGTCTTCACAGTGCATGGCTATTTTCGCTCCGTATTTTTCCCGCAGAAAAGCGCCGTTGCCGGCGTGGTCGACGTCTCCATGGGTGAGCACCACAAGCGTGAGGCTTCCCGGCAGGCAGCCAGTTCTTTGGAGTTCCTTTTCCAGTCTGGCTCGCGCGGTCGACATGCCCGTGTCGATGAGGATGAAACCGCCGCCGGTTTTCACCAGGTAGCAGTTGACTCCACGCAGACTTATGGTTTTGATATTTGTCAATTATTTGCCTGTCGTAGAGGAGAATGTGGAAGCAGTCGATGCAACTTTAATACGCGCGCGCCGATCTCGAACAACGCCGCAGCCAAAACCGCTCTCAGCGGCGCCCGCCGGGGGCGTTTCCCGAGATCGCATTGAGCAACAGCAGCAGCAGCGCCGCGCCGATGGTGGAGGCGGCGACCCAGGCGAGGAAACTGTCAGGAACGATGTTGATCAGCGAAAGCAGGTAGCCGCCGATGATGGCGCCGATCATCCCCACGATTATGTCGGTAAGACAACCAAGGCCGTGGGCCCTGGTGATGATCCCGGCCAGCCAGCCGGCGATCAGGCCTACGATTATGAATGTCAGCCAGTCCATACTTATCTAGATTCCATAAGGGCTCTCGGCGTCCTGCAATTTCGATATCCGTTTCTCCACAGCAGGCCTTCCCGCGGACACAAGCCAGTAAAGCCAGCACATTCCCATGAAGGTCAGAGATAACGCCACGGGAATGACCGAGCCGACACGGAGGAAGCTTCCCGCAAAGCAGATCATCGTCAGGGAAATGGAGGCCACGACGAAGGGTTTGTCCATTGCGATGTGATTCCGGCGCAGATGCTGGGGGCGCGGCTTTTCGAGAATGAGGGCCAAGCCGCAGATGGTGAAGGCAACGATGAACCAGCCCGCATAGTTGCCTAAGGGCACGCCAAAGTATGCTCCCTGCACGTGCCAGGACCAGGCGCCGTACTTGACCGCCAGCGGATCGATGGCAAAATCCGCGGCCATGACGAAAAGGGCGCACAGGGACGTC
Organism: Actinomycetota bacterium; assembly: GCA_023382335.1. GTDB lineage: Bacteria > Actinomycetota > Thermoleophilia > BMS3ABIN01 > BMS3ABIN01 > JACRMB01. Next base: position 69,177 of record JAMCPM010000001.1, on the reverse strand, counting down.
TTCAGCAGCAATCGCCCCGGCGACAGGAAACCGCGGGGGCGGATCGAGAGCGGGCCGGTGAACACAAGCGCGGTATATGCCAGCATGAACCAGGTCACGGGAATGCAGAGCGGCACGTCTCCCGGAAGACCGGGACCGATCGCCGGATTGTAGTGGTAGCGGCCGCTGAACGGCCAGGCCCAACGTATGCCGACGGCTTCAGCCGCCCAGGAAACCAGCACCGAGACGATCAGCAGCAGCAACGTGTTGCGCAGCCTGGCGCTCAGGTAGGCCTGGCAGAAGAGCGCCGCCGCCAGAGAAAAGGTCAGGCCCTGCAGATAGGGGTTCATCTGCGCCCACGAGACATCCGTCCAGCGGAAAAATGGAATGCTGCAGATGGCCGCCAGCATCACCAGCGCCACGAACAGGACCCGTATCGCGGCGGTTTTACTCATTCGCCCTGCCCCATGCGGAAGTCCGGCAGCCACGACAGCCACCTGGGCAGGTACCAGTTCCAGTCTCCCAGCAGCTCCATCGTGGAAGGAACGAGCACGGTCCTGACCACGGTCGCGTCGAGCAGCACCGCCACCGCCAGGCCGAAACCCATCTGCTGGAACATCACCAGCTGGCCGCTGGCGAAGCCGCTGAACACCACCACCATGATCAGCGCCGCCCCGGTGATTATCTTGCCGGTCGTCCTCAGGCCGGTGGCGACCGACTCGGTGTTGTCGCCGGTGAGCAGGTAATGTTCGCGGATGCGCCCCAGCAGGAAGACGTGGTAATCCATGGAGAGGCCGAACAGCACCGAGAAGAGGAACAGCGGCACCCAGGCTTCGACGACATTGACCTGCTGGAATCCGAAGAGGCTGTTTCCTATTCCTTTCTGGAAGACCAGCACGATCAGCCCGTAGGCCGCGCCCACGGAGAGCATGTTCATGATGATGGCCTTGAGCGGCACGACCAAAGAATGGAAGACGACCATCAGCAGCAGGAAGCTCAGACCCAGGACGAAAGCGAAGACGATGGGCCGGTAGCTGTCGGTAATCGAGAAGTAGTCGAGGTTGAACGCCGGCGAACCGTCCACGAGCACCCTCGCGTCAACACCCTCGAACGCCGCCGGAACGTACTGCTGGCGCAGGCTCGTGACCGCGCCGGTGGACTCGGCGGTGTCGGGCGCGGCGGCCATCGGCAGCGAGAGCACCGCCAGGTCGCCGGCGCTGTTGGCCTCGTACTTGGGCGCTCCGTAAAAAGCCGGGTCGCCGCTGACCTTCTGCTCGAGGCGTGCTATAGCATCCTTGACCGGCTGCGAGTTCACGTCGCCGTCGATGACGACCTCCGCCGGCGCTATCAGGCCGTAGGAGAATTCCCGGTTCAATATCGTGTAACCCTGTTTGGACGGGTAACTGTCGGGCAGCGCTTCCACGCCGTTGGCGCCTGTCTTGAGCTGGAAATAAAACAGCGCCGGCACTATCAGCAGCGTCCCGGCCAGCAGGGCGCTCACCACCGGCTGGCGCATGACCGTCCTCGTGATCCAGTCCCAGAATCTGCCGCCAGCGGCGGCGTCGGCGGTTACCTGATCGCGGGGAGCGGCCCCGGCGGCCTGGGCTGTTTCACCCGGCACGCTCAGAGGATTGCCCAGCAGGCTGAGAATCGCGGGCAGAAGGGTGAGCGCGGCCGCCACCGATACTGCCACCACGAACATGGCGCCGGCGGCAAGGCTGTAAAAGAGGCTGATGGGGACGATCAGCATGCCGGCGAGCGCCAGGATGACGGTCATGCCGCTGAAGAGCACCGCCCGGCTGGCGGTGCTGCCCGCCTTCTCGATGGCGCTCATCTTGTCGCGTCCGTTGATCAGCTCTTCCAGGTAGCGCGAGACCACGAACAGCGAGTAGTCGATGCCGACCGCCAGACCCATCATCGTGATCATGTTCTCCACGAAGAAACTCATGACGTAACGCTGCCCGACAACCGAGGTGATGCCGATCGCGATCACGATCGAAAAGGCAGCCAGCAGCAGCGGCAGCGCCGCCGCCACGAACGACCCGACGATCGCGACGGTCACGGCCCGGCGCACGGATATCCGCGACCCGGCGCTCCGCATCCTTTTCACCAGGTAAGTGATGACGATCGAGCCGAAGACGACCAGCAGGATGAGCATGGCGATGGGGATTCCCAGCAGCTCGGCTTTCCTCAGGTCGCTCTCCGAGAGCTGGTTGAAGTCGGCGTTGGCGCTGGAGGTGCCGGTGGTCACGATCATAAAACCGCTGCTCTGGGCGGCCGCGTCTGTGACCTGGCGCACCTTGCTGATGTTGTTCTGGGCCTCGGAGAGGGTGCCCGCCATGATGATCGGGATCAGGGTAGTATGGCGATCGGCGGATACCAGCGACTCGTCGTGAGCCTGGTAGTAATAGGTCCCGCCGGAGATGACATCCGGCGCCAGGGCGATCAGGCCCAGCCCCATGCGTTCAACCTCGGCCTTGTAGGCAGGATCGTCGACGGTGAGGTCGGGTGTGGAGACGACCACGATCTCCATGGATTTCTCCGGCCCCTTGAGCCTGTCGCTGATCATCTGGTAAGCCTGCTGCGATTCGATCGGCCGCGTGAATTTTATCTCCGTGGTCACGGCGCTGGAGAGCAGGCGGGACATGGCGAACGCCGCCAGGACGGCGATGACAAGCCAGATGCCGATAGTGCGCCAGGGATGACGGGCGCAGGCCCCGGCCAGGCGGCCGGTTGAGATCTTCGAGCTAAGGGACAGCGGGACCACTCTCCTGTTCGCTTAACGAACGATCCTGGAAATATGCTACCGCACGATCTTGGAAATATTCTGCTCCAGTATGTCCTCGGCTCCCATCTCCTTGAGCCTGGGGATGATGACGTTGACGGTGTTCTTCTCCACCACCGTCGTGATCTCAAAATAGTCGCTGTTGTAAAGCGGGGCCACCGTCGGCCGCTTCATCGCCGGCAGCACGCCGACAACGGCGTCGAGCCGGTCCTTGGCGACGTTCATCGACAGCAGCACCCGGCCGCGGGCGTCGATGACGCCTATCAGCAGCGTGCGGATCTCGTCCATGGCCTTGCGCTTCGCCGGATCTTTCCAGGAAGACTTGTTGGCGATCAGCTTGGTCGTCGACTCCATGATCGTGTCGATGATCTTGAGGCGGTTGCGCCTGAGGGTGGAGCCGGTCTCGGTCAGGTCCACGACCACGTCCATCAGCTCCGGCACCTTGGCCTCGGTGGCGCCAAAGGAATAAAAGACATCGACGGGGATGCCCAGCTTGCGGAAATACTTTTTTGTGATATTGGGAAATTCAGTGGTAACGCGGCTGCCGGGCTTGATGCGCGCGGCGCTCTTTACCTTTGAATCCTCGGGAACGGCGACGACCATCTTCATGACGCCGGTGCCGGTCTTGGCATAGGGCATGTCGGCGACTTCGGTCACGCGGGCCCCGGCCTCGGTGATGCAGTCCAGTCCGGAGATGCCCAGATCGAAATAGCCGTCCTCGACGTATTTGGGGATCTCCTGCGGCCGCAGTATCTTCACCTGGCTGATGCGTTCGTCGTCGATGGTTACCGAGTATTCACGGGAGCTCCGGTTAACCGTCAGGTCGGCCTCGGCGAAGAGCTTCAGGGTCTGCTCCTGCAGACTTCCTTTTGGTAGCGCGATGCTTAACAATTTATGGCTCCTCTTGGGATGGTCGTAAACGGGTGGTTGATTTCCATTGAGGCGATTTTATCGGAAACCGGCGCCGAGGATAAGTGCCTAGCCAGTCACCGGCTCAGGCGGCGCCAGAAACCTGCGCAGCACCCGGCAGGCGGCAAGCCCCACCCACTTCCTGTTTGTCCGGGCATGGCTGCCCTTCTCGTATCCGGTGGGCCAGAGGCCGTCTTCCTGCTGATGGGAGATGAACCATTGCAGCGCCCGTTGCACGTCGGCATCGGAGCCGGTAAAACCGGTGCGCGACAGGATGTCCAGCCCGTTCAACAGGTCAGGCCACCAGTAAGGGAACTGGAACTTGGTCCAGTAATCCGGAGCCCGGCGGTCGTTGTATTTGTCCGCCTTCAGGAAGCGCTGTTTGAAAAGAGTGGCGGCCGCCCCGACTTCATCGAGCCCGCGATAGGCGGGATGCAAGGCCAGCGGACGGAGGATCATGCCCGTGGCCAGGTGTGAGAAAGGCAGCGCCCTGTTGGGGGGAAGTGCCGGGCCGTGCCGGTACAAGCCGATCTTTTCTGCCGGCGGTAAAGCCTGCAGGGGAACGATCCAGCCGCCGTCGTTCTGCCTCATCGTCATAAGCCAGTCCAGGCCGGCGATCGTGCGGGGATCGTCTCCGTAGCCGGCCTTGATCAGCAGCTCGATGATGGCGCCGTGATAATAGGGCATGTACTGCTCGCCGAGGATGCCGCGCAGATCTCCCTCGGGAGCCTGACAGGAAAAAGCATATTCCGCCGCCGCGCCGATGGCCGGATGCTCGCGGTTGAAGCCATACATCTCGACCAGGAAGCCAAGATTTCTAAAAGTCTCCAGCAGATCGTAGTTGAACCAGGGACTTACCTTACCCGTATACGGCCAGGAGCCGTCGTCCTCTTGCTTGCGAAGTATCTTCAGGGCTTCGGGAAGCTCCCAGAGCTGCGTGACCGGGCCGGCGTCTTCCGCCAGAAGATCGCGGCGGGCCAGGCAGACCAGCGCTTCGCTTCGGGAAGCAAGCAGGGCCGGTATGGGATCGACTTTCAGCATCGAAAGCAATCGCACTCCTGTGGTGCTGCCGGGTGTATTCGCATCATTTAACGGTGACATTGTATGAAACCGAATTCGCCGGGGGCACGCCGGTCTCCCACGGCCGCAGGTACTCGAGCTTCAGGGTCTGCTGCCCGGGGCTGTCCGATGAAAGGGTGAAGACTTCGGCGCCGCCGGCGCCGGCAGGCGGTGGGTTGCCGCCCGAGAGGTCCTGCTCGAAGACAGACGGGTTGTCCTCCTTGAGGAGGCTGTTTCCGGGGTCGGCCTGGGCCCAGGCGTAGCCGGTTGAAGGATTGGCGGGCAGACGGACTATCAGCTGCTGCCCCTGCTGCAGCTCCAGGCTTTCACCCGAGTTTGCCTCGGTGACGGTCAGGGGCGCCGGTTTATCGGCATTTTCAGTCTCGCAAGCGAGGCCTGCCGATAGTAACAAGAGACTGAGAAGTGTCAACCAAAGAATCTTCTTCATCTGTCTCATGGTATCAGCTCCAGTCGTTGTTTTAAGCCTTACCCGCCCGCTTGACCATGTATTCATGGATGAACTCGTCGATGTCCCCGTCGAGCACGCCCTGGGCGTTGCCTACTTCATAGTTGGTGCGGTGGTCCTTGACCAGCTGGTAGGGGGCCAGCACGTAGGAGCGTATCTGGCTGCCCCAGGCGATCTCCATGACCTCGCCGCGCTCCTTTTCCATCTCCTCCAGGCGCTTGCGCTCCTCGAGCTCCAGCAGTTTACCCTTGAGCAGCTTCATGGCGGTGTTCTTGTTGGAAAGCTGCGAGCGCTCGTTCTGGCACTGCACCACCAGGCCGGTAGGGATGTGGGTGATGCGCACGGCGGAGTCGGTCTTGTTGACGTGCTGGCCGCCGGCGCCGCTGGCGCGGTAAGTGTCGATCTTGAGGTCCTTCTCGTCGATCTCGAATTCGACGTCGTCCTCGACCAGGGGGCTGACCTCGACGGCGGCGAAACTGGTGTGACGGCGCTTGGCGGCGTCATAGGGGGAGATGCGCACCAGCCGGTGGACGCCCCGCTCCGCCGATAGCAGGCCGTAGGCGTTTTCCCCGTGGAAAGTAACGGTGGCGCTCTTGATGCCGGCCTCGTCGCCGCCGGTGGCCTCGTTGATCTCGGTCCTGTAACCGCGGCGGTCGGCCCAGCGCAGGTACATCCGCAGCAGCATCTCGGCCCAGTCCTGAGACTCGGTGCCGCCGGCGCCGGGATGGATGGTCATGACGGCGTCGCCGTCGTCGTACTCGCCGCTGAAGAGGCGCTCTTCTTCCAGTTGAGCCAGATGCGAAAGAGTGTTATTGAGGGAATCCCAGGATTCAGAGAGGAAGTCGGCCGCGCCCTGAGGGCCGCTTTCGGCGGTCTCCTCACGGACCATCTCGACCATGGCGACGGCGTCGCCGACCTCGGCTTCCATGCGCCGGTAGCGCTCGAGGCGGCGCTTGGCGCGCCGGTACTCACTGCTTACCCTGGCGGCGCCGGTCTTGTCCGACCAGAAATCGGGCTGCTGCATCCGGGCTTCGAGCCCGGCAACCTGCTTGTCCAGTGAAGCCGGGTCAAAGGTAATCACCCAGCCACTGGAACTTGTCCCTGATGCTGGAAAGCAGAGCCTCCAGCTCGTCAAGAGTATGCAAATTGGACGTCTTCCCGGTCATGATGCGGACATCTTAGCAGGTGAATCGCTTAGCAGACAGTATTTTTGGATATATTTGCGCAAAGCAAATTTATTATAAGCTGTACCCGGTATTACATGGCGCCACTGAAACAGAAAATATTGCAGGTCATCAGAACGAAGTGGCTGATCGGCTTCTTCGTCATATCCGGCGCCCTCTGTGCGGGCCTGCTGATGCTGGAATTCACCAACCGCTACAACGGCGGCATCTGGCTGCGAGACTTCCAGGTCTTTTACCGCGCCGGCAGCCGGGCGCTCACCGGCGACGAGCTCTTCCGGCCGGTGCGCGACGGATACTATAGCTATAAATATTCCCCGACCGCATCGCTGATCTTCATCCCCTTTTCCCTGATTCCCTTTGCCGCCTCCGAGGTCATCTACTGGCTGTTCATCTCGGCGCTGGTGCTGACCGGCTTTTATCTTTCCCTGGAGATCATCTTCCCCGATTTCAGGAAAGCGGATCCCCGGGAACTGGGACTGCTGCTGATACTGGCGGCGGTGATTCTGGGCGTGCACATCTGGTCGGAGCTGACCCTGGGCCAGGTGAACCATCTGCTTCTGGTCATGTACATCGCCATCGCCTACCTGTTTACCCGCCACCGGCCGGTGCTGCTGGCCTTCATCTGGGCGCTCAGCATCTTCATCAAGCCGTTCGGGTTGATACTGTTGCCTTATTTTGCCATAAAGAAGAAGTTCCGGGAGATCGCCTGGTTCAGCGGCTTTTCGGCGCTCCTGTTCTTTCTGCCGGCGGTCTTCTTCCGTGGGAACTTTCTCAACGAGCAGCGCTACTGGTTCGAGGAGATGTCTCTCGAGCTGAGGATGAAGGCGGACGTCTTCCAGCCGGGCAACAAGACCCTGGTCTCGGTGATAGCCCAGTTTTCTCCGGTGAAGATCATCGAGCCGGGATCGTCGTACTTGACGCTTTATAAAATAGTGGTGCTGACTATCGTGGCGCTGCTGGCGGTGCTGCTGATCCGGCGGGGTTCGGGGCTGCCGCGGCCCGAGGTGCTGGATTTCGCCTTCATCCTGGCGCTGACGCCGCTGATCTCGTACACGAGCAACAACCTCTTCGGCATGGTCCAGCTGGCGGTGTTCCTGCTGCTGTTCAACTTCGGCAAGCTCAAGACCTGGGAGAAGATAACCGCGGGCGTCGGCTTCCTGCTGATCGGCGGGAACTTCTACAACCAGCTGCCATTTGAATGGGGCGTGCGCTTTTACGAGTACTACGACCAGATCTCTCTGCTGAGCGTGGGCACGATCATGCTGCTGGCCACCATCTTCATGGTGCGCTGGCGCGAAACGCTGTAGGCCCCTGTTCGCAGCCGCTCGCCGGCTGTACCTCTTCCCTGGCGCGCATCCTCAAAAATCCGTTTTACTTTTCCTGTTCGTGGAATGGATAACGTAGCAAATCAGCGAAGAGGAGGTTGAGCCATGAGAACATTTCTGACCAGGGCGCCGGCATGGGCGGTCGCCGCGGCGATCTCGATTGCGATGATCGTTATCGCGCTAGGCTGCGGCGGCAGCAGCAGTTACTAGGGTAAGAAGATTGCCTGAGTAAGCGGATTGCCTGAGTAATCGGGTTACCGGAAGGCCGGCGCAAGCCGGGAGCGCTTCAGGCGCCGCAACATTTCTTGTACTTCTTGCCCGACCCGCAGGGGCAGGGATCGTTGCGACCCACCTTGTCGGCGTGACGGGTCTCCACCAGCGGCAACGGTTCCTGGCCCGCGCCGGCGGCGCCTGCCGCCCCGGCTGCCTGGGCAGCTCCCACGGCGGCTGGTTCCGGCTGGGGAAGGCTCGAGGTCTCGACGCCGTCATCGTATGAGTACTGCAGCTCGCGGGCCCGGCGTTCGGCGAGCTCGTCCTGCGGCACCCGGCTCATGTGGAAAATGGTGCGCACGAAATCTTCCTTGATGGTGTCGAGCAGCTCCTTGAACATGCCGAAGCCCTCGGACTTGTACTCCACCAGGGGATCCTTCTGGGTGAGGCTGCGCCAGTGAATGCCCTCGCGCAGGTAATCCATGTCGTAGAGATGCTCGCGCCAGCGGTTGTCGACGACCCCCAACATCACCAGGCGCTCGAGCTTGCGCATGTGCTCGCTGCTGAATTCCTCTTCCTTGCGCTGGTAGAAGGCGTGCGCGTCGTCGAGCACCCGCTCGACCATCTCCTCGGGCGTGGCCTCCTCGATCTCGAAGTCGTTCTGATCGAATGAGATGTCGTAGAAAGATTTGAGCGAGGCGAAGAGGCTGTCCCAGTCCCAGTCCTCGGGATAGGTGTTGCTCTCGCAATAGGTCTCCACTGTTGAAGTCAGCACGTCGTCGATGATCTCGTTGCAGTCCTCGCTGATGTCGTCGCCCTCGAGGATCTTGGTGCGCTGCTCGTAGATGACCTCGCGCTGCTTGTTCATGACGTCATCGTACTCGAGCACGCGTTTACGTGTCTGGAAGTGCTGCTGCTCGACCTTCTTCTGCGCGTTCTCAACCGTCTTGGAGAGCATCTTGTGCTCGATCGGAGCGCTCTCGTCCGGGGAAAGCTTGTCGAGGATGTTGAAGATGCGGTCGCCGGCGAACAGGCGGATGAGGTCGTCCTCGGCTGAGAGGTAGAAGCGCGAAGCGCCCGGGTCTCCCTGGCGTCCGGAGCGGCCCCGCAACTGGTTGTCGATGCGGCGGCTCTCGTGGCGCTCGGTGCCGAGCACGTAGAGACCGCCCAGCTCGACCACTTCCTTGTGCTCGGAGTCGGTCTGTTCCTTGAACGGCCCGCGGGCGCGGTCAAAGACATCGCGATCGACCCGGTAGGATTTCTCCTTGTGCTGGAAGAGCACGTATCCCGCCGTGTCGATCAGCTCGGGCTCGCCACTGGGAACCTCCTCGGCGGTGCCGTCGGCCAGGCACTGCTGCTGGGCCATGAAATCGGGATTGCCGCCGAGCATGATGTCGGTGCCGCGGCCGGCCATGTTGGTGGCGATGGTGACCGCGCCCTTGCGTCCCGCCTGGGCCACGATCTCCGCCTCGGGGGCGTGGTTCTTGGCGTTCAGCACCACGTGCTTGACGCCGCGGCGAGTCAGCCTGCTGCTCAGATCTTCACTGGTATCAACCGAGATCGTGCCGACCAGCACCGGCTGGCCCACCTTGTTGCAATCGACGATGTCCTCGAGCACGGCGGCGTACTTTCCCTTTTTGGTCTTGTAGATGAAATCGTTGCGGTCGTCGCGGACCATGTCCATGTGCGTCGGGATGGTGACCACTTCCAGCTTGTAGATCTGGAAAAATTCGTCGGCCTCAGTGGCGGCGGTGCCGGTCATGCCCGAGAGCTTGTCGTACATGCGGAAATAATTCTGCAGGGTGATGGTGGCCAGGGTCTGGTTCTCCTCGCGGATGCGCACGCCTTCCTTGGCCTCGATGGCCTGGTGCAGGCCCTCGGAATAGCGCCGGCCCTCCATGATGCGCCCGGTGAACTCGTCGACGATGAGCACTTCGCCATCCTTGACCACATACTCGACATCCTTGTGGAAGAGAGCGTGGGCGCGCAGCGCCTGCATCAGATGGTTGACCAGCTGTCCGTGTTGTGATTCATAAAGGTTCTCGAGCCCGAGCTGCTGCTCGACCTTGGCGACTCCGGCCTCGGTGACGGCGACGGTGCGGTGTTTTTCATCGACCTCGTAATCGTCCTCGGGGCGCAGCAGCGGCACGATGGCGGCGAACTGCTTGTAGGTGACGGCGGCCTGCTCGGGGGCGCCGGAGATGATCAGCGGCGTGCGCGCCTCATCGATGAGGATGTTGTCGACCTCGTCGACGATGGCGAAAGTATGGCCGCGCTGCACCCGTTCCTGTATCGAAAGCGCCATGTTGTCGCGCAGGTAATCGAAGCCGAACTCGGAGTTGGTGCCGTAGACGATGTCGCAGGCGTAGGCCTCGCGGCGCCTGTCGGGAGGCATCATGTTGCGTAGAAAGCCCACCGAGAGGCCCAGGAAGTTGTGGATGGGGCCCATCCAGTCGGCATCGCGGCTGGCCAGGTAATCGTTGACGGTCACCACATGCACCTGGTTGCCGCCCACGGCGTTCAGATACGCTGGCAGGGTCGAGGCCAGGGTCTTGCCCTCGCCGGTTCTCATCTCGGCGATCTTGCCCTGGTGCAGGACGATGCCGCCCATGAGCTGCACGTCGTAGTGGCGCATGCCCATGACGCGTTTCGATGCCTCACGGACGACGGCGTAAGCCTCGGGCAATATGTCGTCGAGATCCTCGCCGTTTTCCAGGCGCTCCCGGAACTCGGGCGTCTTGGCCTTGAGCTGCTCATCGCTCAGGGCCTCGGTCCCGGCCTCGAACGCGTTGATCGACCCGACCTGCTCCTCGAGCTGCTTTACTTTTTTACCTTCGCCCATGCGAAGGGCTTTTTGAAAGAATTTAGCCATGGTTCCCTGGATATTCTAGCAAACCAAAGGGGACGCAAGTCCCCTTTGGAGCTCTTATGGGAAAACGCCCGGCAGGGTGCCTTCCCTGTTATTTATTTTGGTTCTATCAACCCGTAATTGCCGTCGCGGCGCCGGTAGATGACGCTGGTGTCGTTGGATTCCGAGTTGCGGAAAACGAAGAAATCATGCCCGATCAGCTCCAGCTGCAGCGCGGCTTCCTCGGCCGACATCGGCTTGATGTCGAAGGATTTGAGCTTGACGATCTGCGGCCCTTCTTCCTCTTCCTCTTCCTCTTCCTCGGCGATGGGCTCGGGCATCGGCATCAGCGCGTCCGGCGGGATGCTGCCGCGCACGCGTGAGTCGTGGCTGACGAGCTTGCTGCGATACTTTTTGACCTGGCGGCCGAGCTTGTCGGCGACCAGATCGATGGAAGCATACATATCCTGCGACGCCCCCTTGGCGCGCAGCACCGGTCCCTTGGTAAAGATCGTGGCCTCAGCCACCTGATTGTCGGCGATACTGGGATTCTTCTCGCAGAACAGCTCCACTTCCATGGTGCTGGCGCTGTTTAGGTTCTTTCCCAGCTTCGAAAGTTTTTCGTCCACATAGGTGCGGAGCGCTTCCGTAACGGCGATGTTCCTTCCCTTTACCTGTAGGTTCATATCAGTCCTTCCCCGCTTGGTTGGCGTATAGTTCCTTACCCTTTCGGCATCTTCATTAAAACTCTAACTAAACTCGGCGACCCGCTACCTGAGAGCGGTTTTTACGGTCCGGGCGAAGGTCCAGACGTCGACCTCGGCTCCCAGGCCTCCGGAAAGCACCCTGGCGCACTCAGAAACGGTCGAGCCGGTGGTGTAAACGTCGTCTACCAGCACTATTCGGGCCGGCGGCGCCGGCTCCCTTCCCCGCCCCGATCGAACCAGCCCGGCGTGCTCCCGCCGCAGCCGGCGGCCGGCATCGGGGCGCAGCGCCACGCTGCCCTGCGGATTGAGCCGCCGCTCGTCGTAACCGAGCTGATTTTGAGGCTGGGTGAGGTGTTGCTTGCAGAGGAGGTCCTGCAACGGCAGATCAAGGCGCCGGGATAGAGCCCTGGCGAAGAGTCCCGCCTGATTGTATCCGCGACTGACCAGTTTCGAGCTGTGCAGGGGCACATAAGTTAGCGTAACCGCTTTCGCCGGACGAGTCAAACCGGCCTGATTGCAGGCAAGTTCGGCCATGAAATCGGCCAGGCGGCGATGCCCGGAGTACTTCAGCCGGTGCACCAGGCTACGGGCAGGCCCCTCGTAGGCAAAGGCGGCGCGGGCGCCTTTGAAGTGGATGTCGCGTCCGTGGCATTCTGGGCAGCTGTAGCCGTCAGACGGCGCCGCCAGACTGTATGAGGGCGCCGTGGGCCCAGTTGCCGACGCCGCCGGCCTGGACGCGCCCGTCGCTTGCCTGGCAGGGCGTCCGCAGCGGCCGCAGGAGATCCTGGTCACCGGGGTCAGCGCCGAGGCGCATTCCGGGCAGAGCCAGGCGCCGATGCGGCCGCAATGAACGCAGCGCAGGGGAAAGAATACGGAGACCAGTTCTGAGATCAGGCCCTGCAGGTTTGTGCCTCCACGGGAATCGGCTTTTCAACGGCACCGCTATTTCGTGCTTAAATTTATTTCATCCGGCCCGGGGACGGCATCGGCCGTTGGGTGTAGAAACAGCCTAGAAAAGTAAGGGCCGAAGTGGCTTACCCAAACTGAAGGGGTGCCGGCAATGGGGTCCGCTCCAATATGATGCAACGAGCCAGAAGGAATAATGCCTATTCAACCGAAGAACGGTAGCTTCATGATGTTTCGGTGCGCCTGCGACAATTTATGTCTTCAACTTATAGGCATTTAATAGAAAAACAATGAGTAGCAAAAAAAGCACGCTAATAAAAACAAGCAAGTTCATACCAAGTGTCCAAACTATGCTATTTTTTTTAGGGAAGAGATGGTGTTGAATTGTCCAGTAAAAAATGCTCTGTATTAACAATACTGGCCCTAATGTCACCAAGAAAAAAATATACCAGGGGGATATATGTATAACGTATGCATCAGTTGAATAAGTAACAATAAATCCAACCAATGAAACAAAAAGCCACCAACATAAATTGAAAAGCAAACGTTTGAGAAAGTTGTTATCCGGATTGCTGTTTTGCGTTTCAACAGACATTCTTCACCTTTAACTATTTATCGATATCTTCCCCGATTTTCCAGAAGAGTCGCCTTACCTCACGCTTCTAACCTACGTCTTATCGACGCATTTAATTTTGAGGATATATGGGCTCGATGTTATCTTTCAGTATGCTTTCCCTCCAGAGGCGTATCGGTCGAATTTAGTATTAAAGTTAGTCAAAGGGCTGGAATTATTACGGCACTATCAACCGGCTCGAATACAGATAATACACATTGCTCACCTGACTTGGGTCACTGTCCCAGACGGCGATAAGCGAGCCGTCGGGTCTTTGGGCAATGGCGGGCCAGGTTTCTGAGTGACCTGCCATAGATATCATCTGCGGACTGCCCCAGGTGCAGCCCCTGTCGCTTGAGATCACCATCTCGATATTTAGCTGGTCAACGCTGCCCCCGTCGCTGGTAGTAAAAGCGCAGACTACTCTGCCGTCGCTTAGCTTAATAAGCGAAGGCCAGAAGTCGGCGCCGGGTCCGGTGTAGACAGGTGTGGGCGTCTGGTTTTGCCAGGTGACGCCCCCGTCTGTTGAGCGCACGGCATAGATATTTCTGGCCAGGATGTCGTTGTTATCATGGTAGACGGTGTCCTGATAGAAGGCGCAGAGGATTTCGTTGTTCCCCAGGTTGGCCACGCTGGGCTTGGAGCTGTAATGGGAGTCGCCGTAAACCAGCGTTTCAGAGAGTCCCCAGCTAAAGTAACTGCCGTTCCAGATGCCTATTTTGGTATCGATGTTTCCGGGGTTGGGCGCTGTTTGCCTGGCGTAGGTTAAAAGCATCTGGTTATTGTCCAGCGCGGTAACTGTAGGGGCCAGTGAATCAGAAACCCAGGCTCCGCTAGGCCAGGACCAGTTAATCAGATCGTTTGAGCTTGTAATTGCGATATTCCAAACGTAATGGCCAAGGAACGGGTTATAGACATAATTGGCGTAGCTCACTACGATTTGTCCCGATGAGAGCTGGGTAATACTTGGCTGCGTCCCGGCGGCGTAGGGAATGGTGCCGGTGGAGCCCTGGGGCACCTGCCAGTTTACACCGTCGGAGGAAACCTCGAACTTTAGGGTATTGGTAAACTGCTCGGTATAGACAAGCAGGGTACGCCCGTCAGTAAGCTGGTAAAGGCTCGGCTGGGAAGGAATTAGGCCCGACTGGTAGATGACTGAAGCCTGAGACCACTCAATCATCAAGAAACTGCCGCTAAAGGACGTAACGTTGCCGGAGTTGTCTGCAACCGAGCCACTAATGGTGTGTGTGCCGGAGGCTAGGCCGCTGGTCTCACAGGAGACGTTTGTCTCATTAGCCGTGCAGCTGTTTATCTCATTCCCGTCCAAGTAAACCACTACCGAGGCGGTATCGATACCGCTGGCTATGCCTGGATCGCTGTAATCGGCTCCGACAATGGCTGAACCGCCATAGACGGTATCTGTGGGAAGTACGTCTGCTACGGCTGGCGCCGTGTTGTCGCCTACGTTAAAAGAGCCTGTAATTGGTGCTGTGTTGCCGGCGTTATCGCCAACAGAGCCGCCGATCACATGCGGTCCGAAGGTTAGACCGCTGACCAGGCAGGAAAGAGCACTGGTGGTTACAGTGCAGCCGGAAATCAGGTTGCCATCGAGAGTCACAGAGACAGCAGCCGGGTTTATGCCATAACCCGCCGAAAGACTGGCGTTTACTGTCGCCGTGCCGCCAAAGATGGTGCCCGAGGGTCCGACATTAGTGGCTGATGGCGGCGCAGGTAACTGGATGGCACTGATCTGCTGACCTGCGGTTCCGTTGACGCCATCTGGATCCTGATAGGTTACATAGACATCGTAGGAAGCGTTGGCAGTCAGGTCATAAATGGTAGCAGTTGTTGATGGATGCGAAACAGTGCCATATTCGCTCCAGGTGGCGTCGCCCGAGAGCTTGTACTGAATAAGGGCGGCTCCGTCTGAGTTTTCGTCGCCAGTGTAGGGCACAGATACTGCAATGGAATATAGAGAAGACGGAACTGCGGTTGCTGCACCCGTTGTCGTCGTGGCAATTGGGATGCGCGCGGATGCGATGTTTGAAAGCGGTGATTCCAGACCCACTTTGTCAATTGCCTTGAGACCAAAGTAATAGGTTGTACCTGGAAGGAGTCCATTTATTGTTGCAGTCTGTGTACTCCCCGCAGCCAGGGTTGTTGGCAGACCACTAGTTGGAATGGCATCTTTCCAGTACTGATCAGTGATGGCCGAGGTTGAATAACGCAGATCATATGACGATGCGGCTCCTGTATTGCCATCATCTCCAGGGGCGGTAAAACTTAGAATAGCAGAACCTCCTGGAACCCCGACTGCGGCAAGATCGGGCACCTTAGCCGGAGGCGTAAAGTCAACGCTTTTTGTTGTGGTCGTATCGGGTGTTTTTTGGATTACATTCGTGCCATCTCCAGTTGCGTCAACATTTATCGTGTAATTCTTGGTTGAATCCAATGTCATTGTTACCTTGGTTCCCTTATTAACTTGGAGCGCATTGTAATTAAGCGTATCTACCGACCCTCCCGGATGATCGGGAGCGGTAACAATAAAATCGGCGGTGCCGGTATCAGTACCATCTGCTTCGATCCTATATCCCGGATTTATATCACTGCCATGAATGATGATGCTTTTTCTATGAAGTTCGGGATATTCTATGTACTCCGCTCCAGGTATGGGGATATCATTCGGGCCGAGATTCTTTCCCATTACTCTTCCTTGAGAATCGTAAATGCGGATGTCAACCGGGGAAAGAACCGTTAGTTGGGCTTCAGTGCCATCTGCGGTTTCATCCTTGCACGAATCGCATATTACATTTGGCCAAGCGAAAGCATTGTTCCAATACGGTTGAACAGGGGGGTTGTCAGGACCATCCCTGAAGCCGCCCCATTCGAGACCCGCAATTCCCACATTCGCTCCCGTATATTCGCCCCATTGGCCTTGGAAATTCAGCCAATCAAACTGAGGATCGGTAGCTTGATTTGGTTCCGGTATTACTTTAGCAGGAGCATTTATTGTATCGCCATCCCCCCCTGCAACATCCCATGATAGGGGAGCAATTCCATATTCTCCCGCATGATAGTAATTCGCATGGGAACCCATGGCTACGTAAACAACTGGTTTATCTGGGGAAAGGGCAGACTTTTCGACTGCGCCGTCACCATTCCAATGTCGCCATCTACCACCGCCATGGCTGCTGTATTGCGTTGAGGAAGGCTGGAGATTTCGGTCTAGATCTACTTGCACAAGTTCCCAGTCACCCTCGTGAAATAATTCAGAAAAATCATTGGCATAGTAAAATATCCAATACTGAATAGCCGTACTTGCTCTATCTGGTGGTTTTGAAACCAGCCTGGCATATATCGTGCAAGGAAATTGACTTCTGCGATCAAGATAAGGCCTAACGTAATTGTCGTATATGTTGCCACGGTCGATGGTCGTGGAGGGGTCACCACCACCCGCATCGATTGAATTGCCAGATAAATCAACAAAAAGATCGGGAGTCGCTGCGAATTTTGCCAAATCTTGAGCAGAAGGATTAGGCACTCTAAATTGCAAAGTTTCCGGCAGTGTATCCTGATATCTCTTTCTTAATATGGTTCGGGGAGCGGTAAGAAACTGCTCGACTGGCATCGGCGCAAAGTTTTCCCCATTTGTCATCTTAAGCTCCGGTTTATAGCGATCTGCGAACGTCTGCGCCGTATCCCCTATGCGGTTGTAATAGATCTCATACGGTGTTTGTTTCAGGTTTTGCCAGACTATGTACTTGGAGCTTGCTGAAACGGCAGGATTTCTTCCAGAGTCTTGAGAGACAGTCTGGTTAACATGAGAGGTAAGATCGTAAAGAGCGATTTTGTTAGTTCCCGAAACTGATTCTTGATATACCACTTTGTCGCCGTCAATGAACGGTCTATCCAGTCGGCCATTACCCGATATCAGTTGCTGATCTGACCCGGTAGAAAGGTTGTGAATCCTAAGTTCGCTCGTGCCGTTCGAGTAGTTCCTCGATATGTACGCAATTACCGGCTCCCCGGCGGCGTTGTGACCTAGCTTGGCACTATCGACCGATGTATTTGATGATCCACTGTTTTGTGCTACGGTTATTAAATTTCCGGTGATTATGTTCTTGGCATAGACGGCGCTATGGTTCCAGCCAAAATAGTTGTTCTCCCAGTTCTCGCTCCAGACAATCCATTCATTGTCGACCGAGGGTTGTTCCTGATCGTGCATGGATAGACTATTTACCACCTGATCTATACCCGTATTAAAGTCATAGTAATGGATCTGCGGATAGCTGCCTGTACCATCCTGCCAGACTACCTTGTTTCCATCCGGAGACACAGCGGGATAGGCTTGCCAGTAGGTGCTGGTAGGCAGAGGTGCGGCGCCGCACAAAGCAAGTGTTTTTTCCTGACAACCGTTGTAGCTGGAGAAATCAACGTCTTTAACATACAGTTGCCTGTTTGAGCCGTTCCATTCCGACCAGACCAACCTGTTTGAGCCTTGGCTAATGGCTGGCATTTCCCCCGCTAATTCGTTTTCAAAAAGGGCATGGCCAGCTTCACCGGGGCCCTTGGATAAGTCTTTGTAGAATATGCGGTTTCGATATGAGGGGGTCGTAGTACCAGGAAAGTAGAAAGAATCATATTGCGACCAAAGGACGATGTTATTCTTTAAGGCCGGTCGTGACTGATCCAAACCAAAAACGTACACCGGTGAATCGGCGCCAAAGACATATTGGTCACCAGGGTTGGTATTGATCTGGGCTCGCGCGGATGCAAAGAAATATAATAAGAAGCAGAGATAGAAAGCAGCGATGGAAAGCAGGAAAACAAAAAGGTAGCGCAAATGGCCACCTTTAGGGGAAGGCTGGTCAAGGTTTGCAGCGCTACCCATCCTTTACCTCCCACCGTCAAATTGTAAAAACAACTGACCCGAGATTCTGTGCCAACATTCCTACCCCAGACGCAAACTATCACGTGAGATTAAAGTAGTCAACAAAGAAAAATAGCCACCTATCAAAATGAAAGGCGGGCTTTCGAAATTAAGAACAGGGAATTGGCCGGGAGCCAGGATGCGAACCTGCAGGTCCTGCCTCTCCTGGCGGGCACGACCGCATGGCTTAGCGGACGTGGCTGTCGGCCTCGATGACGGTGAAAGGTTCGAGGTGGACCGCCTCGTCCAGGACGCTGCCGGCGCCGATGACGCAGCGGTCGCCGACGACCACCCGGTCGTGGATGTAGACTTCGTCGCGGATGTACGCCCCCCGCCCGATGATGCCGCCCTCGACCTTGGCCCCGGCCCCGGTCTGGGCCGCGCGCCACTTGATGACTCCCTCCAGCGCCGCGCCTTTCTCGATGATGCTATGGTCGCCGATGACCAGCGGGCCGGTGAGGCTGACGTCCTCGCCGACGCGGCAGTAATCACCCAGCAGGATCGGCGGGATCAGCTTGGCCGAGCGCGAGATGCGCGTGCCCTTGCCCACGTGGATCCCGGGAGAGCGCTCCTTCCCGGGGATCTCGACGTCGACCTTGCCGGTGAGAGCGTCGAAGTTGCCGATGCGGTACTGCTCGAGGCTGCCGACATCGTTCCAGTAACCGTCGATCTCAAAACCGTAAAAGGGGATCTCGCGGGTGACGAACTCGGGAAACAGCTGTGTGCCGAAATCGTAAAAATTGTCCTTGGGGATGTGGTCGAAGATCGACGGTTCGAAGATGTAGATACCACAATTGCAGAGGTTGCTCAATTCCGTGCCGGTCTCGGGTTTTTCCTGGAAGCCCAGGATGAGGCCGTCCTTGTCGCGGATGACCACGCCGAATTTGCTGGGGTCGTCGACCCGCTTCAGGGCCAGGGTTGCGATGCCGCCTGATTCGCGGTGCTGCCTCAGCAGCGTGGTCAGGTCGAGATCGGTGAGGGCGTCGCCGCTGATGACCAGGAAGGTCCCGTCGGCGAGGAAGCGCTGCATCGCCTTGACGCCGCCGGCGGTTCCCAGGAGTTCCGGCTCCAGGGAATAGCGCAGCTCGAGGCCGACCCGCTGGCCGCGCCCGAAATAGTTGGTGATGGCGTGAGGATGGTAATGCAGGTTGGCGACGGCCTGATTGAAGCCGTGCTTCCGTATCAGCCGGAGGATATGGTACATGACCGGCCGGTTGACGATCGGCGCCATCGGCTTGGAGATCGAACCGGTGAGCGGCCGCAGCCTAGTTCCCAGACCGGCTGCCAGAACCATCGCTTTCAATTATTTGCCTTTCTTCGCTTCCGCCAGACTCTCTGTGTACGGCTCGCGATGAACGCCCATCTCGGTGATGATGGCCGTGACATTGGCGTGGGGCGTGACGTCAAAGGCGGGATTACGCACGCCGATGCCGGTAGGGGCTATCTGGATCGAGCCACAATGGGTGACTTCCTCGGGATCACGCTCTTCGATCGGGATCTGCGAGCCGTCGGTCAGGCTTAAGTCCACGGTCGACGTCGGCGCCGCCACATAAAAGGGGACGCCGTGCTCCTTGGCCAGGACCGAGACCGTGTAGGTGCCGATCTTGTTGGCCACGTCGCCGTTTCCCGCTATACGGTCCGAGCCGACGACCACAGCGTCGATCTCGCCGGCCTTGAAAAAATAACCGGACATGTTGTCGGTGATCAGCGAGCAGGGGATGCCTTCCTGCTGCAGCTCCCAGGCGGTCAGCCTGGCTCCCTGCAGGAAGGGACGGGTCTCGTCGGCAAAGACATGGATGCCCGGGTCGCGCCTGAAGACCGAGCGGATGACGCCCAGCGCCGTGCCGTAACCGGCCGTAGCCAGCGCTCCGGCGTTGCAATGCGTGAGGATGCGCGCGCCCTTGGGGAAGAGCGGCGCCGCGTGCTCGCCCATGGCGATGCACATGGCCACGTCCTCATCGAGGATCTCCTGGGAGCGGGCCTTCATGCGTGCGCGGATCTCGTCCACGTCGCCGGACTCGTTATAGATGCCCGCCATCTGCTCCAGGGCCCAGCCGAGGTTGTAGGCGGTCGGCCGGGTGGCGAACAGGCCGCGGGCGGCCTCGTCGAGGTCACGCTTCAGCTCTTCCTGGGTCGCCGCCTGCGACTGCATCGCCGCCAGCGACATGCCCATGGCGGTGGCCACGCCGATAGCGGGCGCGCCGCGGATGACCATGGTCTTGATCGAATCGCCGACCTCTTGCCAGGTCGTGTGATGGATGTATTTTTCCTGGAGCGGCAGGATGCGCTGGTCGATCATGACGACCTCATCGCCCTGCCACTCGATCGTCCTGATTGCGTAAGTCATGATTTGGCTCGTAACTGATTCAAGTGGCTGACTCTGTTTACGTTCCCTCGTTCCAGGAAGCCAGGTACTTTTCCTGTTCCGGGGTGAGCGTGTCGATGCTGATGCCCATCGTCTCGAGCTTGAGGGCGGCGATGTGCTCGTCGATGTCCGGGGGAACCGGGTAGACCTTGTTCTCCAGGTTCTCGTGGTTCTTGACGATGAACTCGGCCGCCAGCGCCTGGTTGGCGAAGCTCATGTCCATGACCTGGGCCGGATGGCCTTCGGCCGCCGACAGGTTGACCAGGCGTCCTTCCGCCAGCAGGAAGAGCACGCGGCCGTCGGGCAGCGAGTATTCTTCCATGAAATCGCGGACGGTACGGTTGGCGGTGGACATTTCCTCGAGCGCCGGAATATCGATCTCGACGTTGAAGTGGCCGGTGTTGCAGATGATGGCGCCGTTCTTCATTACTTCCATGTGCTCGCCGCGGATGACGTGTTTATCGCCGGTGGCGGTGACGAAGATGTCGCCGTACTTGGCGGCCTCGGCGATGGTGGTGACCTGGTAGCCGTCCATGACCGCCTCGAGCGCCCGCAACGGGTTGACCTCGATGACGGTGACCCGGGCGCCATGACCGGCGGCGCGCATGGCGACGCCGCGGCCGCACCAGCCGTAGCCGGCGACGACAAAATCAAGGCCGGCGAGAAGCATGTTGGTGGCGCGGATGATGCCGTCCAGGGTCGACTGGCCGGTGCCGTAGCGGTTGTCGAACAGATGCTTGGTGTCAGCCTCGTTGACGGCGACCACCGGGAACTTGAGTACGCCGTCGGCCTCCATGCTCTGCAGGCGGATGACGCCGGTGGTGGTCTCTTCGGTGCCGCCCATGATCTCGCCGATCTGGTCCTGGCGCTCGGAGTGGACCACGCCGATGACGTCGGCGCCGTCATCCATGGTCACATGCGGATGATGGTCGACAGCGGCGGTGATGTGCTTGTAATAAGTCTCGTTGTCCTCACCCTTGATGGCAAAAGTGCTGATGCCATATTCCTGGACCAGGGCCGCGGCCACGTCGTCCTGCGTGCTCAGGGGGTTGGAGGCGCAGAGGACTACGTCGGCGCCGCCGGCCTTGAGCGTGCGGACGAGGTTGGCGGTCTCGGTGGTGACATGCAGGCAGGCGGACACGCGGATGCCTGCCAGGGGCTGTTCCTTTTCAAATCGTTCACGGATCGACGCAAGCACGTGCATGCGCTTGTCGATGAGCTCGATCTTGAGCTTGCCTTTCTCGGCCAGGCTCATATCCTTGACGTCATGGGCTACAACTTCGGGCACGATCATCTCCTTCCGGGTTTACGGCTGATTCGCGGCCCTGTTCGGGTGTCATGGGCCGCAGACAAGCCAGCTTGAAAACAGATTCTACTGAAATCCCCTTGTGGGAAACGCGAGGCAGGCGCTGGAAAGCGCTGCTTTTAGGTCCGGTTAGTATACTACGAAATGAGGCCTTTTGCGGCGTCAGGCGCGCTGGCGAAAGCGCCTCAGGCCAGCTGCTTCTTCAGGTTCTCGATCCGCTCCACCGGAGAGGGGTCGATCCCGTAAAGTATCGCCAGGTAGAGCGAGAGGTAATCGCCCAGGTTTATGCTCGACAGCAGCCGGGCCAGGCGGCCTTCGCCGGAAGTGGGATAGCGCCGGATCTCACCTACATACTGTTCGAGCAGTCCGGCGGTGATGTCCATCCGTTTCACGTTTTGCGGGTGCAGCTTGCCGTCGGTGAGATAGATCACCCGGTATCGCTCCATGTCCCCGGCCGGATGCTCCCAGCCGACGATCTCGTTGTGGTTGAGCTCGGGAAACTGGTTGCTGAAGGCCAGCGCCTTGGCGTTCTCGTTGATCTGGCACTTCCAGCGCAGCGCCGCGACCGCGGTAACTTCCGAGCCGTAGATGACCGGCACCCGCTCGAAGAGCTCGGCCGCCAGCTGCTTGGCCGGGTTCGCCGCCGACGGATTCCCGGGACCGTATAGCTCGATGCATTTTTGCAGCTCGGAGGAGGCCTCGCGCACGTCTTCCTCCACGGCCTCGATCAGGCCGAGATTCTCCAGGCAGGCGGCGATGGGCACCGACAGCCAGCCCATGGCTGCCCGCGGCTGCAGGCTGCTTGGCACCTGGATTAAGGGCAAACCTTTCTCGGCGGCGATCTCGCCGATCTTCCCTCCGGTGCTCAGGCAGATTATGCGGCAGCCCCTCTCGAGGGCTTCGTGCAGGCAAGAGATCGTTTCCTCGGTGTTTCCGGAATAGCTGACGATGAAGACGAGGCTGCGGCTGCTGATCCAGTGGGGCAGCCTGTAGCCGCGAACCGTCACCATCGGGCTCGGCAGCTCGGCGTCGTATACCGAACCGATCACATCGGCGCCGATGGCGGAGCCGCCCATGCCGGCTACGGCGATGCCGCCGACTTCTCCCCCGGCTTCCAGGGCAACCTTGCCGCCGGCCGTGTAGGCGTCGAACATCTGCCCCGGCAGCCCGGCGACCATGCCGAACTGGTCCTGGGAATCCAGATTCCGGATAAGCTCTATGTCATCCAGTTGTTGCATATGACCACCTATCGCCTCGTTTGCTTATCGTTTATTTAATACCCGGGCCCAGTCTCCTGCGAGCCGGCCCGCTGCTTCGTTCCTTTGTCAGCCGGCCTTCGGCCCGGCCCCTATCATTTCGCGCATCCTGTCAATATATTGCTCGAAAGTCCAACCGCGGGCCCGCTCGAAAGCGGCGGTCCTTAGCATCTTCCTTCTGGCCGCATCCGCGAGCAGGCTCTCGATGGCGCTCCTCATCTCCCGCCCGTCTCCAGGCCGGACGGTAAGGCCGGTCTCCCCGTCGGTTATGTAGCCTTCCAGGCCCCGGACGGCCGTGGCCACCACCGGGGCTCCGGCGCGCACGGCGTTGGAGAGCCTGACCTGCCCGGCGCTGCCGCCGGTCTCCTTGAGGCTGACGACGTAGACGGAAGCCCTTTTGAGCAAAGCGTCATGCTCCTTGAAAGGGATATCGTGCAGCAGGCGCGCCCTTCCGCCGCGGTTGAGCTCCTCCAGCCGGCGAAGGTCTTTTTTACCACAGACGACCGTCAGAGGCCACTCACGGCCGGCGGCAGCCTCGAAAAGCGTTTCCCAGTCGCAGGCCGGGCGCCCGGATGAAAGCACCATCTCGTGCCCGGGGTCCTCATCGAATGGAGGCAGCTCGTCGCCGCGGTGGATAAGCGGCCAGGAGATATGTTCGAGGCGCCCGGCGGGAACGCCGAAGACGCCGGCGTATCTGTCCTTCTCCCAGGCCGTCATCACCTGCCCGGCGCGAAGGGTCCGCCTCATCGCCGGCCGGGCGATCAACCGGAACCAGAACGGATACAGGACACGGCGCCAGCCGGAAGGCTGGCGCCGGATAAGTTCGAAGACGACCACGCGCGGCGGGCGTTTGCCGAGCCAGGCTTCAAGGAAGAGGAAGGTCCAGAACCCCCGGGCGTCACAGACCGCGCCGACGATCGGATGAGAGCGTCCGAGCCTGAAGAGGGCCAGCCCCCGGGCAAATCCGGAGCGATCAGCCAGACGCGCAAACCAGCCGGGATAGTTCTGGCCGATGGCGCTGTCGAGGGAGACGGCCGAGCCGGAGAGCTCCGCCGCGAAGAAGGCATCCACCAGGGCTGGTTGTGAAGCTGAAGCGGCCACGGATCCCTTCCCGCAAAAGATGCGGTCAGTCTCGTGCCAGGCTGGCCGCGACAGAGGGGAATTTCTTCAGGCGCTTGAGGATCATGGCCTCGATCTCGTCGCGGCGCTCGGGCGTCTTGGCCTCGCAGCGCACAACCACGACCGGAGAGGTGTTCGACGCCCGTACCAGGCCCCAGCCGTCGGGGAAGACGACGCGGACGCCGTCGATATCGATTATCTTGTTGTCCTTCGAGAATTCCGCTTTGACCGTATCCACGATCTTGAACTTCTCCTCGTCGGTGGTTTCTATGCGCAGCTCGGGAGTGGCATAGTAACGGGGGATGTCGGCGAGGATCCCGGAAAGCTTTACTCCCTTGCGGGCGACGTACTCGACCAGCCGGCAGGCGGAGTAGATGGCGTCGTCAAAGCCGAAGTAGCGGTCGGCGAAATAGATGTGGCCGCTCATCTCGCCGGCCAGCAGGGCCTTCTCCTCGCGGATCTTGGCCTCGATCAGCGAATGGCCGGTCTTCCACATCAGCGGTTTGCCGCCGTGGGCTTCGATGTCGTCGATAAGCGCCTGCGAGCACTTCACCTCGAAGATGATGGTGCCGCCGGGATGCAACTCCAGGATGTCACGGGAGAAGAGGATCATCAACTGGTCTCCCCAGACGATGCTGCCGTCGTCGGCGATGGCGCCGATGCGGTCGGCGTCGCCGTCGAAGGAGATGCCGAGGTCCGCCTTTTCACGAGCGACCGTGGCGATCAGGTCTTCGAGATTGGCGGGCACGGTCGGATCCGGGAAATGATTGGGGAAGTTGCCGTCGAGGTCGCAGTAGAGCTCGACCACCTCGCAGCCCAGCCGCCGCAGCAGATCGGGACCCACCTTGCCGCCGACGCCGTTGCCGGCGTCGACCACGACCTTCAGCGGCCGCTCGAGCTTGATGTTGCCGGCGATGTAGCCGGCATAGGCGGGAAGGGGGTCGGCTTCGGTGACCTTGCCTTCGCCTTCGGGGAAGTCACCGGCTTCGATGATCTGCCTGAGCTTCTGGATCTCTTCGCCGTAGATGGTGCCGTGACCGCGGCAGAGCTTGAAGCCGTTGTATTGTGGTGGATTATGGCTGCCGGTGATCATCACTCCGGCCTGCTTGCCGTATTCGTGCAGCGAGAAGTAAAAGGCCGGCGTCGGCACCTCGCCGACGTCGATGACGTCGCATCCGGTGGAAGTAATGCCGGCGATCAGGGCGTCGCGGAAAGGCCTGGAGCTGGGACGGTTGTCGCGGGCGATTATGGCCTCGGAGTAGCCGAACGATCTCGCGTAGGCTCCGTAGCCCTTGCCCAGCAGCTCGACTGTCTCGATATCGAGGTCTTCATCAACCAGGCCCCGCACATCGTATTCGCGAAAGATATGCGGATTAACGCTTCTGGTCATGGCTGCTTCCCCGTTCTGGAGGGCTCCCGCAGGGAACGCTCCGGTTGGTTGTCATTCCGGATTGCTACCGGTCGGCTATCCTTCCGGATAACTAAGTGAAGTACTATACCGAAGTGTGCGCTACTGGTCCACCTTCCAGGCGTCGTCTTCCTTGACCAGGGCAAAGCTGTCGGTCAGGGGCTGGTCCTGGGCATTGGTGGACTTGACCGTCGCCGTCCAGGAAACGGTGGCCTTGTCGCCGTCGATCTTCTCATCGGTGACGTTGATGTCGGTGAGCGTGGTGCCGTCGGGAAGCGATATTCCCATCTGCTTGATGAAATCATCCCGCGATACCTGGGCGCGGATCTGCGAGCTGGAAGCGAAAGCGTCGTAAGCGCCGCCGAAGTCCCGGTTCGCCAGCAGGTTCAGCATGTCCTGGGTCGCGGCGCTGGGCGTATTGCCGCTGCCGCAGCCGGAGGCCAGCAACATCGCGCCAGCGATGATGATAATAGCGAGAGCCGCCAGGGCGGCCCGGATTGTCTTTGAATGAAGCATCAAATCCCCTTTCTGGAATTTCTTCGACTCAATATTTTACCGGCGGCCGGAGATTCTCCTCTTTATTGCCAGACTGCCCCGCGACCAAACCGCTCCCGGCCCGCCTGTCCTTAGCAGATAAAGAAATGCGCGCCAGTAATACGCGATTCCCTTGGCGGATTTTTCCTCCACCGGCAGGCTGGCCAGGCTGAGTCCGGAGCCACGGTCGGAGGCATAACGCGGCACGGCGCAGAAGTCCGTGAGCGCCTGGATGCGATCGGGGCGGGCGACCTCGATCGTGCGCCTGAGGCCGCTGTCCCCTTCGAGGGTGTACTGGTTCACCCGGCCGGCATCCTTGAGCGCCGGCAGCCAGGCCTGGCGCTCTTCCTCGCTGGCGCAGATGAAGAAGTCGGCCGTTCCGAGCACGCGGCCGATCTCATGGGCCGCGGCCCCGGACTCCCCGGGAAGCGGGGCGCCGGACAGATCGACAGCCAGCGGCTTCCCCGCCTTAAGGAGCTGGGGATTACCGGCAAGCACGGCGGCGTCGCAGACGACCACATCGGAATCCCTGGCCACGAGCCAGAGGTTGCGGGAGTTATAATAGACCACGGCAAAACGCCGGTGATAAAGCCCGGTAACGGCGGGGACGGCCAGGATGACGTCATGACCGGCGGCCAGAGCCTCCGCCATGGGCCAGCAGCGATCGGTCGCAGCCGGCGGATCCACGGCCTCGGGAGGTTCGCTGCATGCCACCAGCACGCGGCTGGTCAGGGAACTTTGCATCTCGTTCATTTCCTGGTCAAAATGCCTTGCAGTCGATTGACAATCTACTCTACTGTAGCAAAGGCTCACCCGTGGTGCAGCCTCGGGGGCGGCCCGCGGCGGCGCCGGCCGGTTGAGCCCCCGGATTATTTGACACCCGCTTTTTTTTGCTCTACTATCCATCTTTGCGCCTGTTGGCGCCTGAATTTCACTTTATATGAAGACTTACGTCGCCAAACCTTCCAACATCGAGCGAAACTGGCTCATCGTCGACGCCAAGGACCAGCGCCTTGGACGCCTGGCGACGCGCATCGCCGACAACCTTCGCGGCAAGACCAAACCGACCTACACGCCCAACATCGACACGGGCGATTTCGTGGTCGTGGTCAACGCCGAGCGCATCGCCGTCACCGGCCGCAAGATGGATAACAAGATTTATTACCGGCACACCGGCTATCCCGGCGGGCTCAAGCAGCGCACGCTCTCCGAGATGCTGGCCAAGAAGCCGGAAGAGGTTTTACGCCTGGCGGTAAAGGGCATGCTGCCCAAGAACCGGCTCGGCCGGGCGCAGCTGAGGAAACTAAAGATTTATGTGGGCCCCGATCATCCGCATGCGGCCCAGAATCCGGAGGAGATGAAGCTTGGCTAGGTACACTGCGACAGGCAAACGCAAGACCTCCATCGCCCGCGTGATCCTCACGCCCGGCGACGGCAAGATCACGGTCAACAACCGTCCGGTGGACGAGTATTTCGGCCGGCCGCGGCTGCGGACCGAGGTGCGCATGCCTCTGGCGACCACCGGCACCGAAAGCCGGTTCGACGTCTCCGCCAATATCAAGGGCGGCGGTGTGGGCGGCCAGGCGGGCGCCCTGCGGCACGGCATCGCCAAAGCTCTGCTGGAAGCCGATGATTCGCTGCGCAAGGAACTTCGCGTCGGCGGCTTCCTCACCCGCGATTCACGGATGGTCGAGCGCAAGAAGGCCGGACTCAAGAGCGCCCGCAAGAAGCCGCAGTTCTCCAAGCGCTAGCGGTTACTGCCACGGCGGCCTTGCCGGCGCCGGCGGCATCATGTTCGACTTATCAGGATGGCGGCTTCGGCCGCCGTCTTTTTTTATTGCGGGACGGCTGATATCTTCTTCTCATGCCTCGCCTGACCATCGACCTTGCCAAAATCGAGCATAACACCCGGCGGGTGGTGGAACTTCTCAGACCGCACCGGGTAAGGCTGGCCGGCGTCACCAAGGGCTGCATGGGCAACGAGCGCGTTGCCGGCGCCATGCTCGCCGGTGGGGC
The DNA here is from genome assembly GCA_023382335.1 of Actinomycetota bacterium. GTDB lineage: Bacteria > Actinomycetota > Thermoleophilia > BMS3ABIN01 > BMS3ABIN01 > JACRMB01. The sequence continues at coordinate 41,252 of JAMCPM010000001.1, read as the reverse complement.
CGCGGGCCTCTGCGATTCACGCGGACGCAACATCCGCAACCTGCGGCGCCATTTTCCGGAAACGCGCATCGGATTCCTCAGGTCCCCGGTCACGCGCGACGAGGCCTGCCTCGACGCTGATCTATATTTCGTCTCCTCCCTGGAACAGGCGCTGCCGCTACTGAAGCTGGCCCGGCGGCCGCTGAGGTTCTGCCTCATGATCGAGACCGGCGACGGCCGCGAGGGAGTCCCCCCGGAGATGGCCTCGGATGAGGCCCTGCGCATCGCCGGTGCCGAGGATGCCGACCTCGCCGGGCTGGCGACCAACACCGCCTGCGCCCGGGCCGGGGCCCCGGTAGGAGAGGCTCTTTCCGTTTTTAACGATGTCGCCGCCAGGATCGACTGGCGTCTGGGTCGCGGGCGTGGCCAGGGCCTGATCTCCTCGGTCGGCGGCTCGGGACTGCTGCGTCTGCTGACCGACCCCGAAGAGCAGGAAGGAAAACCCCGCGGCTGGGGAATGTCCCTCTTCGCTCCCGTTACGGAGCTTCGCTGCGGTGAGGCTATCCTGCTGGGAAGGATCCCTTCCGGGTCTTCACCGGACCTCTATCTGGACGGCGCCTGGCGCGACGCCTTCATGCTCGAGGGCCCGGTGCTCGAGGTCTATGAAAAAAACCTGGTGACGCAGGCGCTGGTGGGTTTCGGCGTGCAGGACACCGGCGGCGCCCCTCTGATTCCCTGCCATCCCGGCATCACGCCGGCTTCGGCAACCAGCGATTATTTCGCCATCAGCTGCTCGTCGCCTGAGTTGACAGCGCATCCGCTCCGTATTGGCGAGCCTGTGAGATTCCTACCAACCTATTACGCGCTGGTCGCAGCGATGACTTCGCCGTTCGTGGAAAAGGAGTTCATCTGAGATCCGCATGGTTTTGTATTAGAATCATGGAAGATGAACAGATCGGAAACAGAAATAGTCAAATGGCTCGAAAATCGCGTCTCCGCCGGCCGCTTCCAGCATAGTGTCGGCGTCATGGAAGCCGCCACGGAGCTGTCGCAGCTTTACGGCGTCGACCCGGCGCCGCTGCGGCAGGCCGCGCTGCTCCATGATTGCGCCCGTGAGTTCTCGGCCCGCGAACTGGTCGCGCGCGCCGAGGAATGGGGCCTGCCGGTGCGCGACGTCGACCGCCAGAGCCCGGTGCTCCTGCACGGCAAGCTGGCCGTCGTCATCGCCGAACGCGATCTTGGGCTCACCGACCCGGCCATGGTGAGCGCCGTCCGCTGGCACACAGCCGGCCATCCGCAGATGAGCCTGTCGGACAAGCTTTTCTACCTGGCCGATGTACTCGAACCGACATCGCCCCTGCCCTGGGTGCCCGAGCTGCGAGTGGTGGCTCATGAGAACGTCGACCGCGCCGTGCTCATGGCCATCGAGATCAACACCGACCACCTCGACCGCACCGGCAGGATAGTCGATCCCGACACCTACCTCCTTAAGGAACTCCTCGCCGGCTGAGGCCGCCGGCCGCCGGCTCAGATTCACCGGCGCTCCGGCCGCTTTTTTTCCTTCCCCAAAAACTTCTATAATCATATGCTTGAGAACCGCGGCCTGAATCCGGCGGCGCCGTCTCATATCAGGGCTTTTTCAAAATCTTCCAGGGATCATGCTTTGACCAGAAAATATTTCGGCACCGACGGCATACGCGGCCTCGCCAACGAAGCCCTTTCGGCGGACCTGGCCCTGGCGGTCGGGCGGGCCGCCGTGGCGGTCCTGCCGTCCGACAATCCCGTCGTCCTCATAGGCCGTGACACCCGTGTCTCCGGCCCCATGCTGGAGGCGGCGCTGGTGGCTGGCGTCAGTTCGGCCGGCGGCCGGGCGCTGCTGGCGGGGGTCATCCCGACGCCGGCGGTGGCGGGTCTGGTGATCGCCTCGGGCGCCGACGCCGGGGCTGTCATCTCAGCCTCACACAACCCTTATCAGGACAACGGCATCAAGTTCTTCGGCGCCTCGGGATTCAAACTCACCGACGAGCAGGAGCACGAGATGGAGCGCTACCTGATCGGGACCGCCGACGCTGTCCTGCCCGCCAACCCCGGCATCGTCGAAAAGCTGGACGACGCCGTTGAGGGATACGTGGCCGGACTGACATCACGCTTCGATCTCGACCTCTCGGGGCTGCGCATCCTTCTCGACTGCGCCAACGGCGCCACCTCTGACAGCTCGCCGCGGGCGTTCAGCCTGCTGGGAGCCGATGTCAACGTGATCAACGCCGAGCCCGACGGCTTCAACATCAACGACAATTGCGGCTCGACGCACATGGAGCAGCTTTGCCAGGCGGTGAGGTCCGACGGTTTCGATCTGGGCCTGGCCTATGACGGCGACGGCGACCGGGTGCTGGCGGTCGACGCCGGCGGCGTCGTCATCGACGGGGATTTCATCATGGCTATCTGCGCCAACTATCTCAAGCAGCAGGGAAAACTTCCCCAGGACACGATCGTCACCACGGTGATGACAAACCTGGGCTTTCACATGGCCATGAAGGAGCTCGGCATCGGTGTGAAGACCACTGCCGTCGGCGACCGTTACGTGCTGGAGGAGATGCTGGCCGGCGGTTACGGCTTCGGCGGCGAGCAGTCCGGACACCTGATCAATCTCGAGACCGGGACCACCGGCGACGGCCTGGCGACCTCGCTGCTGCTGCTGGAGGTCATGGTCAACACCGGGAAATCACTGGCCGAGCTCGCCGGCATCATGCAGCGGCTTCCCCAGAAGCTCGTAAACGTGAAAGTCCGGGACATGCGGGGCCTTCAGCAGGCATCCCAGGTTTGGGACAGCGTGCAAGCGGAAACCAGCATCCTGGGGGATTCGGGCAGGATCCTGGTGAGGCCTTCGGGCACCGAGCCCGTCGTCCGGGTGATGGTCGAAGCGGCTACCGCAGAGCTTTGCGACCAGGTTTGCGATAGAATTGTGGCGGTGGTCGTGGAGAGCCTGGGCGCCGCGGAATAAGCGGACCCCACAGCTTTACGCGTCAAAGCCACCCGAAACCGACGTGAACCTGACTTTAATAACAGATAATTCCTTTTTCCCATGTGCGGCATAATCGCCTACACGGGCCAGCGGCAGTGCAAGGACCTGCTTTACCAGGGTCTGCGCAAACTGGAGTATCGCGGTTACGATTCCGCGGGCCTTTCCGTTCTCACTGACAGCGGCATCGAGCTGGCGCGGGCTGTGGGGAACCTCGACAGCCTGGAGCAGGTGCTGGAAGGCGACGGCTGCACCGGGGCCAACCTCGGGCTCGGGCACACCCGCTGGGCCACGCATGGACGCCCCTCCACCGAGAACGCCCACCCCCACCTCGATTGCGATGGCAAGATCTCCATCGTGCTAAACGGCATCATCGAGAATTACCAGGAGCTGCGCACATCGCTGAAAGCCGAGGGCCATGAGTTCGCCTCCCAGACCGATGCCGAAGTCGTGGCCCACCTGGTGGAAAAATTTTATCAGGGCGACCTGGTGGAAGCCGTGCGCAAAAGCATCAGCGAGATCAGCGGCCATTTTGCCTTCTGCGTCATCCACGAGGACCATGCCGGCCTCATCGTCGGGGCCCGCAAGGAATGCCCCCTGCTCATCGGCGTCGGCAAGGGCGAGAACTTCATCGCTTCCGCCATTCCCGCATTCCTCTCCGAGACCCGCGACGTCATGGTGATGGGCGACGACGAGATGGTCGTGGTGACGCCCGACGGCGTTCAGATCCTCGACCTCGAGCTGCAGCCGCTGGATCGCGAGGTCACCCGGGTAAGCTGGGATGCCGAAGCCGCCGAAAAGGGCGGCTATGAGACTTTCATGCGCAAGGAGATCTACGAGCAGCCCGATGCCCTGGCGGATACGCTGGCCGGCCGGCTGCCCGAGGAAGGCGGCGTGGTCCTGGAGGAGCTCGCCATCTCCGCCGAGGAACTGGCGAAGATCGACAAGGTCTACATCGTCGCCTGCGGCACTTCTTATCACGCCGGCCTCGTGGGCCGCTACGTGCTCGAGAACTGGGCGCGGGTGGCGGTGGAGCTCGACGTGGCTTCGGAGTTCCGCTATCGCGATCCGGTGCTCTCGCCCACGACGCTGGTAGTCGGCATCTCGCAGTCGGGCGAGACAGCGGACACGCTCGTGGCCATGCGCCAGGCGCGCAGCCTCGGCGCCAAGGTCCTGGCTATCACCAACATCATGGGAAGCCAGGCCACCCGCGATGCCGACGGCGTCCTCTACACGCGCGCCGGCCTCGAGATCGGCGTGGCGGCAACCAAGACGCACGTATCCCAGATCGCCGCCATCCAGCTGCTGGCGCTCTACCTGGCGCAGATCAGGAAAACGATACCCGGCGACGAGATCGACGGCATCGCCCGGGAGCTTCGTTCGGTGCCGGACCTGATGCGCAGCTATCTGGACAACGAGACCTCCGCCCACCAGATCGCCAAGCGCTATTATCAGCAACCCTTCTTCCTTTACCTCGGACGCGGCGTCGGACTGCCTGTCTGCCTCGAGGGCGCGCTGAAGCTCAAGGAGATCTCCTATATCCCCACGGAAGCTTACGCAGCCGGCGAGATGAAGCACGGGCCGATCGCCCTGCTGGACCGCGGCTCGCCGGTGGTAGTGGTCGCCAACGACGGCCACGTCTACGAGAAGGTGGTTTCCAACATCGAGGAAGTCCGGGCCCGCGACGCCTCGGTCATCGCCGTTGCCACGGAAGGCAACGAAAGCATCAGGACCCTGAGCGAAGACGTCATGTACATCCCCGGGACCTCAGAGATGCTCTCGCCGCTGCTGTCGGTGGTGCCGCTGCAGCTGCTGGCCTATTACATCGCCCAGCTCAAGGGCTGCAACGTCGACCAGCCGCGCAACCTCGCCAAGACGGTGACAGTGGAATGAACAGGATGCTGATCGGCATCGACGTCATCGAAAACGAAAGATTCGCGCGGGCGCTGGAGCGGCGGCCTCGCCTTGCCGAGCGGGTTTTTACCGCCGGTGAAAGGGAATACTGTCTGTCACGGCCGAATCCGGCCCAGCATTTCGCCGCGCGCTTCGCGGCCAAGGAGGCCGTGGGCAAGGCGCTCGGCACCGGCGTCAGCAGCTGGCGGGAGATCGAGATCGGGTCGGGCGGAAAACCGGGCGTGCATATGTCGGGCGTCACCGGCCGCAGGGCGGCCGCGCTGGGAGCCGGCGAGCTGTCGCTGTCGCTGAGCCATTGCGGAATGGTTTCAGTCGCGGTCGCGGCGGCGGCCGTACCGGACCCGGAATGACCCCCGGGCGGGCTGCCGCCAGCCGAGCCGCCGGCACGGCCTGACCAAAAATACTTATCGAGGGAGGGACATGGCTGAGGGAAGATCGGGCCACCACGATTCAGGGACGATTTTCGGCCTGCCGGTCTACACCGCCGGCCAGATGCGCAAGACCGACGCCGCGGCCATCAAGGGCTTGGGCATACCCGGCGCCGTGCTCATGGAGCGCGCCGGCATCGCCGTGGCCGAGTACCTGCTCGAACACTTTTGTGAGCATCACTGTTTTGTGATACTCGCCGGGAAGGGCAACAACGGCGGCGACGGCTTCGTCACCGCCCGTCACGTCTGGGAAGCCGGTTTCGACGTGCGCGTCCTGGCTTCGGCTCCGGCCCGCGAGTACCGCGGCGACGCCCTCACCAATCTGAAGATCCTGGGAAAACTCGGCATCGAAGTCAACCACTCCCCGAGCGCGGCCGTGCTCAAGCGGACCCTGGACACCGACTGCATCATCGTCGACGCCGTCTTCGGCACCGGTTTTTCCGGAGAGCCGGCAGGCAAACCGGCCGAATTCATCAACGCCGCCGTGAGGGCTGTTTCCCGCAGCGGCGCTCCGGTCGTCGCGGTTGACATAGCTTCCGGAGTGGACGCTTCCACCGGCGAGACCGCCGCCGTCAGCCTTCCCGCCGACGCCACTGTGACCTTCCACGCACCCAAGGTCGGGCATTTCGTGGCGCCCGGCAGCTACCTGACCGGCGACCTGGTCCTCGCCGATATCGGCATTCCCCAGGAGGTTTCCGCGTACGCCGATCATTTCCTCGCGGACGAGGCGGAAGCCGCCCTGTTGCTGCCGCCCAAGATGGACTACGACAACAAGTTCACCACCGGCCGCGTGCTGGTGGCCGGAGGCTCCACCGGCCTGACCGGGGCCGCCTGCATGGCGGCCGAGGCAGCCTTGCGCTCCGGCGCGGGCGTCGTCACCGCCGCGGTGCCGGCCAGCCTCAATACTATCTTCGAGCAGAAGCTCCTCGAGATCATGACCCTGCCCCTGGCCGATACCGGATCGGGCAACCTGGCGGAAAAGGCGCTCGACCGCCTGCTCGACGCCGCCGCCGGTTTTGACTGCGTGGCCCTCGGACCCGGCCTTGGCCGCGACCAGCAGAGCGCCGCGCTGGTGGCGAGCTTTCTTGCCAGGGCTTCGACGACGGTCGTGCTGGACGCCGACGGGCTGGGCGCCATCGCCGGCCGGCTGCCTGCGCTGAAAAAGCGCCCGGCGCCGACGATCCTGACTCCCCACACGGGCGAGCTGGCCCGGCTGCTGCAGATGGACCCGGCCGAGATAAAGACCCGCCGGCTGTCGGCCGCCAAAGCCGCCGCTAAAAAAGCCGGCGCCATCGTCGTCCTCAAGGGTTCCTCGACAATCATCACCGACGGCGTCGAGACCGTGCTGTGCCCGACCGGAAACCCCGGCCTGGCCACCGCCGGCTCCGGTGACGTACTGACGGGCATCATTTCCGCTCTTGCCGCCAAGGGTCTCAGGCCCTTCGACGCCGCAGCCGCCGGAGTCTACATCCACGGCCTCGCGGCCGACATGGCGGCCGAGGACACCGGTGAGGATAACCTGATCGCGTCCGACCTGATAGACTATCTGCCGCTGGCTTTCGCCAGCCTACATCAAGAGGAATAACCCCGCCGGTTTCGCGGGTTAAAGCATATTGAAAGGAAGGATTCCTTGAACGATATCACCGCCGCCGACATCATGCAGTCGAACGTCATCACCATCAAGGAGAACGATACAGTCGAGCATCTGGCAAAGCTTCTGGCCGGCAAGAAGATCAGCGGCGTCCCCGTCGTCGACGACGAGAACCGCGTCGTCGGCATCGTCTCCGAGGGCGATCTGGTGGCGGCCGACGCCGATATCCACTTTCCCCATTACATAGAGCTGCTCGGCAATATCATCTATCTCGAAAGCGTCAAGAAATACGAAGAGCGCCTGGAGAAAGCCGCAGCGGTCGAGGTTGGGGAAATCATGACCAAGCATGTTCACACCGTGCAGCGGCAAGCGCCGCTCCACGAGATCGCCACAGTCATGACCGACCACCGTATCAACCGCTTGCCGGTGGTTGACGGCGACATGCTCGTAGGAATGATCACCCGCGCCGACGTCGTCCGGGCCATGGCCAAAGGCTAACGATGAACCGGGCCCTGGCTACGGTCGACCTCGAGTGCGTGCGGCACAACGTGGGCGCGCTTAGCGAGCGGCTCAAGGCGGGCTGCAGCTTCATGGCCGTGGTCAAGGCGGACGGCTACGGGCACGGCGCCTCGCCGGTAGCCCAGGCCTGCCTCGATGCTGGCGCTTCCACCCTCGGGGTGGCTACGACCGGAGAGGCCGCAAGCCTGCGGCGGGCCGGATTCACCTGCCCCATCGTCGTGCTCGGCCCCCTGACCGGCGGCGATATCAGCGAGGCCATCGGCGCTGAAGCCGAAATCGTCATCTGGAGTCTTCCCTTCCTCAAGAACCTGATGAATACTGCGCATTCGCGCGCCGCCAGCCTGCGCTGCCACGTCAAGATCGACACGGGCATGCGGCGCCTGGGCCTCTATCCGCGGCGCCTGGTCGAGTTCCTGGATACGCTGGAGCCGGCCCCGGAGGTCGAGCTGGCCGGCGTCATGACCCATTTCGCCACCGCTGACGAGGACGACACCGATTTCTTCGAGTTCCAGCTGCATGCTTTCGAGGAGGCGGTTCAGACCGTTCTTACCACCGGGGCGACGCCCGTCTTCCATGCAGCCAACAGCGCCGCCACCCTGCGCCATCCGCGCTCGCACTTCAATATGGTGCGGTGCGGCATCGCCATCTACGGCCTCTCTCCCTTTCAGGAAGACCCCGGCGCCGACGGCCTGAGGCCGGCGCTGAGCCTGACCTCGTATGTCGCCGACGTCAAGGAGGTGGCCGAGGGCGACAGCGTCGGCTACGGGCGCACCTGGTCGGCCCCGCAGCGGACCAGCATCGGCATCATCCCCATCGGCTACGGCGACGGCTTCAGCCGCAGGCTGTCGAACCGCGGCCGCGTGCTTGTCGGCGGCACTTCATGCCCGGTCGTCGGCAGGGTCTCCATGGACCAGATCACCGTCGACCTCGGGCCCGGCGCCACCGTCCGCGCCGGCGAGGAAGCCGTGCTGATCGGCGCGCAGGCGGACGAGGCGATCAGCGCCGAAGAGATCGCCGGCCTGCTGGAAACGATCAACTACGAAGTCACCTGCAATCTCTCTTCCCGAGTGGAAAGAAGGTACGCGGGATAGCCATCGACCTGGCGACACCGGCGATCGCCGCCGCCGCGAAATTCCTGGCGGAAGACGGCCAGAGCGCCTGGCTGGTGGGCGGCACCGTGCGCGACCTCATCCTCGGACTCGATCCCCATGACATCGATCTGGTGATCGCCGGCGATCCGGTCGCGCCGGCCAGAAAGTTCGCCGACGCCATCGGCGGCGGTTTCTTCGTCGCTTCCGAGGAATTCCTCACCTGCCGGGTCATCTCTTCGGAAAAAGACCTCAATTATGATTTCTCAGCTCTTCGCGGCAGCAACATCTTCGAGGATCTCGCCGAGCGCGATTTTACCGTGAACGCGATGGCCGTCGAGCTGCCCGGCGGCGCGTCACGCATACAGACAGGCGGCGCGTCACGACAGCAGCCCGGCGCCGGCAACGCGGCGGACGCCAGGCTCATCGACCCCTTCGGCGGCGGCGCCCACCTGGCAGGCCGCGAGCTGGTTCCGGTGAACGACCGGATCTTCGAGCGCGACCCGCTCAGGCTCCTGCGCGCCGTCCGTCTGGAAAAGACACACGGACTTATCATCGGACCGGGGCTGGCGGGTCTGATCGGCTCCGGGGCGCCGCTGGCGGTGCGGCCCGCGGGCGAGCGCAGTTTCGCCGAGCTTTCGCGCCTGCTGGAGCCCCCAGGCGCCGCCATGGCCATCCGGCGCCTGGACAGGCTGGGACTGTTACAGGTGATCCTGCCGGAGGTCACCGCGCTCGAGGGCATCGTCCAGAACGAATATCACCACCTCGACGTTTACGGACACACTCTGGCCTTCATCGAGGCCCTCGAAAGCATCGCCGCCGACCCGGAGCGCTTCTTCCCCGGCCGCGGTCAGCGCATCGGGGAAAGGCTCGATCGCCGGATCGCCGGAGATGCCGATTGCCGGCTGGTTCTGATCCTGGCCGGCCTCTTCCACGACGTCGCCAAGCCTTTCTGCCGCTTCACCGATGACAACGGCCTGGTCCGCTTCTTCGAGCACGACCGCCGAGGCAGCGACATGGCTGTCGATATCCTCTCCCGTTTCAGGGTCAGTTCGGCCGCTACTGACGCCGTCGCCCACCTGGTGCGCCGCCACATGCGCTTCGAGGGGCTGCTGCAGGAAGAAGAGCCAAGCGAACGCGCACGCCTGCGCTACCTGCGAGCCACTGAGCCCTTTTCCCCCGAGGCCATCATTCTTTCAGTCGCCGACCGGCTGTCCGTTCGCGGCGTCCTGGTAACCGAAGCCGACATCGCCAGCCACCTCGAGATCGCGCGCGGCATGATGGAGCGCGCCTTCGCCAGGGAAGACGCGGAGCCGCTGCCGAAGCTGATCGACGGTGAGGTGCTGATGCGCGAGCTGGCATTGACTCCCGGCCCGTTTATTGGCAGCATCCTCGATCACATCCGCGAGGAGCAGCACCTCGGCAATATCAGCAGCAGCCAGCAGGCGCTTGCAGAGGCGCGGAGGCTGGTGGAGGCCCGCCGGCAGGCTGACGCGCAAAAGCCGGCCGGGCCGGAAAGCTCCGGTCCATGAGCGGCGCTCCCGTTTCCGGCGAAGACGAGCCGGCCATCAACCTCTACCGCCTGCGCGTGCTGCCGGCAGGAAAGAATGACAAGGTGGTGGAGGTCTCGGACGCCAAGGGGAACATCATCAAATATCTGCACTCGCGTTACAGCTTGGGGAATTCCTCCGAGCGCCGCGATGTCGCCAAGATCAAAAGCGACTACGAAAGCTTGAGCGCCAGCGAGTTCTCTGAAAAATACCATCTGGAGGAAGATGGAACCCGCAAATAACCTTGCCATCGGGATTGAGGAACTCACCAAGAGCTACGGCTCCATCCAGGCGCTCAAGGGAGCGAACCTTGAGGTTTCGCCGGCGCAGGTCTTCGGACTGGTCGGACCAAACGGCTCGGGCAAAACCACTCTCATCAAGGCCCTCTGCGGCATCCTCAAACCAGACAGCGGCAGCGTCCGGGTGCTGGGGCTGAAAGCTGACCGCGACCGCTACGCGGTGCGCAAGCATCTGGGATACATGCCTCAGTCGCCGGCCCTGTACGAAGATTTGAGCCCGGCCGAGAACCTGCGCTTCTTCGGCGGCGGCTTCCGCGTACCCGATCTCGCCGCGCGTCTGCGAACCGTCCTGGAATTTGTGCAGTTATGGGAACGGCGCGACGACCCGCTTTACACATTCTCGGGAGGCATGCGCCAGCGGGTTTCTCTTGCCTGCGCCCTGCTGCACGACCCCGAGCTGCTTCTGCTCGACGAGCCGACGGCCGGCGTCGATCCGGCGCTGCGGCAGGATTTCTGGGACCACTTCACCGAGCTGCGCGCACGCGGGCGCACCATCTTCCTCAGCACCAACCAGATGGACGAGGCCCTGCGTTGCGACCAGGTGGCAGTCATCCTCGAAGGCAGGATCATCATCACCGAGACACCCGAGGCCATACGCGATCGCGGGCGTGCCCGCGTCACCGTGGAACTCGAAAATGGCGTCCGCAACTGGCAGGTCGCGCATTACGAAGAGGAGCTCCCCAAGCTGCTTGCCGAGTTCGGGCTGACCAACCGGGTGAAAAAGATCTCGGTCAGGCGTCCCAGCCTTGAGGAAGTAATTCTCGAGTTGATCGGGGAAGCACGATGACGATCCGGCATAAAGCCAAAAAGGCCGCTGGCGGATCGAGATGATCAGGAACATCGGACTCATCGCCGCACGCATCAACCGCCAGTTCCTGCGTGACCGCCGCTTCCTGGGACTTTCGCTGGTGGTGCCGATGCTGCTGATGCTGCTCATCAAATACGTCTTCGATTCGCTGCCCGGGCTGGCCCGGCTGAACGTGCACATCTCCGATTACTCGATACTGCTGGCGGCCTATCTGGTGCACTTTCTGGCCTACATACTCTCGGCCATCGTCCTGGTGAGGGACCGGGTGGAGGGAACCCTGGCGCGCATGTTCGTCTATGGATTCCGCCGGCGCGAGATCGTCCTGGGTTACGTAGCCGGCTACTCGACCATCGCCTCGGTGCAGACGGCCATGGTCCTCATTCTTACCAAGTATCTGTTTGATATCAACCTTGCAAGCGATCTCGGCGCCATCGTGCTCACCGTGCTGGCGCTGGCGGTCGTCTCTGTGGGGCTGGGAGTCTTCATCTCGAACTTTGCCCGCAACGAGGGCCAGGTCTTCCCCTTCATCCCCATGGTGGTGCTGCCCTCGGCTCTGCTTTCGGGCATGGCCATCCCGATAGGGGACCTGCCCGTTTTCTTACAGTGGTGCAGTTATCTGGTCCCTTTGCGGTATGCGATCGAAGTATTGCGGGGAGTCGTACTGGAGGGCCGGTCTTTCTTCTACGAGCTGGTTCCCTTCCTGGTGCTTGTGGGCATCGGCGTGGCGCTGCTCGCTAGCGCCAGCCTCACTCTCAAGGAGAGGGAATAGTCAGGATACTTTCTGCTCCCGCCGGCCTTGGAAAAGCGAGATGAATGCGCCGACAACAGCCGGGTCGAACTGGGTGCCGGCTCTCATCTGTAACTCGTTCAACGCCTCGTCGGTCGTCAGCGCGCGCCGGTAGGGCCGGTCGCTTATCATTGCCTGAAACGCGTCGGCTACCGCGAGAATGCGGGCTCCCAGAGGGATCTGATCCCTGATCAAGCCATCCGGATAGCCGGCGCCGTCGTAATGTTCGTGATGGTGGCGCACGACCGGCAGGAAGCTCTGCAGGCTTGAGATATGCTTGAGGATGGTCTCGCTGACCTCGGGATGTTCCTTGATGCGCTGCCACTCCTCGGCGTTCAGATGATCGCGCTTGTTGATGATCTCCGCCGGGACGGTCACCAGGCCGATGTCATGCAGAAGGCCGGCCACGCGTATGCGATGCACTTCGTCTTCGTCCATCTTCATCTCCGCGGCTATCACCGAGGCCAGGCGCGCAACCGATTCGGCGTGCCGCTGATCTCGCTCGGTGCGCTCGTCGACCGAGGCCGCGATGGCCTGAGCCGCCGCGAGATGCAGCTCTTCCCGGACCAGGTCCTCCAACGAGACGCGGCCGTAATCGCCCGACTCTTCATGGAACAGCGTTACCCGGTTGCCTCCCTGCCGTTTGCCGTAATACATGGACCAGTCCGCCTTATCAACCAGATCGCCGGCGTGGCCGGCGTCCTCGGGATAACTGGCAACGCCGATGCTGGTTGTCAGCGGCGACCCGTTGCGGGCTTTGGTGTTGAAGTTAAAGCCGGCCACCCTCCTGCGGATGCGGTGGGCGATGATCTGGGCTCCCGACGTGTCTGTATCCGGAAGGATCAGGGCGAATTCCTCACCGCCGTAGCGGGCGGCGATGTCGATGGCCCGCTTTGATTCCGAGATGACGCGAGCGACTTCCTTGAGCGCCTGATCGCCCATGGCATGACCGTTGACATCATTGAAGCTCTTGAACCGATCGAGGTCGCAGAATATGACCGAAAGCGATTTCTGGTTGCGGTTGGCGCGGTCGATCTCTTCCCGCAGGCGAGAATAGAAATAACGCTGGTTATAGAGGCCGGTGAGGCCGTCGGTAACCGCTTCCTCCTGGCTCTGCTCGAACATGAGCGCGTTCTGGATGGCGATGGCCGCCTGGTTGGCCAGGATCATCAGCACCGAGAGTTCATCGCGCCCGTAGGCTTCCATTTCTTTACTGTATACGTAGAAGACGCCAAGCTTTTTCTTGCGTACTTTCAGCGGCAGGCAGATAAACGCCCTGATTCCTTCGGTTCTCGAAAGCCGGCTGAGTCTGTGGTCCGATTGAATGTCGTCACTGAAGACGGCCTTGTCGCCCACGAGCACTTCCTCCGCCAGCCCTCCCTTACGGAATTGCATCTTGCTGACAAAGACGTCGCTCAGTCCCCGTGTATAGGTGTCGGTGAAGTCGCCTTTCTCCTCATCGAAGAGCGCGATTGCAGCTGCCTCCGAACTGGTAAGCTCCATGCCTTTTTCCATGACGATACCGACGACCCGTTCCCAGTCGAGCTCGGAACTTACCGCCAGGGCGATGTCGGAGAGGTTGGTAAGCTGCTCGAACTTCCTCTGCATCGAATCGGCCATGAGATTGAACGATGAGCCCAGCTCGGCGATCTCGTCATTGGTCCGGACCTGCACGCGGCGGTTCAGATCGCCGTGAGTCATTGCCAGGCTGGCCTCATTGAGTTCCCTGACCGGCCGGCTCAGACGCCGGGCGGCCACCATCGTCACCAGCAGGCTGAGGCCGATGCCGGCGATGCCGGCGAAGATGAGATATGACCTGGCGTCGCCTGCCGCAAGGTCGGCTGCGTCCTGCGCTGCCCGATCGCGAACCTTGAACTCGGAGGCAAGCAGACCGCTGTAGTCGCTCATGGACTGCAACAGGCCATCGTTTCGCTTCTCGACGGCTTGCGCCGTGACCGAATCGCCAGCCCGCCACGCCGGCACCAGCTTGTTGAGGAAGTTGTCATCGAACTCCGCCGAGGTCGCCTCGAGGCGGTCGAACTGCGCCAGCTCCTCTGCGTCGCCGGCGTGCGAGCGCGCAGCCGCAACTGCCTCCTGACGCCTCGAACGGGCTGCCTCGAAAGCGCCTATTTTGGACGCGTCGTTTTCCAGCATCAACTCATAGTGGGCCTGGATCTGTTCGCCTGCGGCCGTCTTGGCTTCTTCGATGCGGGAGACAGCTTCGGAGCGGTCCAGGGCTTCGTTTGTCCTGGCGCGTGATTCGGTGATTTTCTGGGACACCAGCAGTCCAAGAACCGAGAAGATTATGACGATTGCGATGAATCCGGCGACCATCTTGGTGCTGATGCGCCGGAAAATCAGACTACTAAAGAGTCTTTTCAAGTTGTGCCCTGGCCTCGTCCCTTGATCTGACCTGCCTCGCCCGAGGCAGGCAAAAGAAGCCGTTTTTTACGGCTTAATGGAGTAATCGGCAGAGGGAAGAGCTTGCTTGATTTACCAGTATTCTTCCTGGGTAATACGGAGATTGGGCTCGCCGCAGCGGGGACATTCGAAGGTTTCCGCCTTCTCGAAGAAAAAGACAGGGCGGCCGCACGTGCTGCAGGAGAATTTCTCGATGAGGATGTCGCGGCCGGTAAGATCGATCTCGATTATTTCCTTGCAATGATGGCAGGCGCCGGGAAGGAAACGTTTACTGGAGTCGTTCTCACCCACGCCCCAGCGGATGTGGCCGCTCTTGTAGCCGCAGACGGCGCACTCGAAGATGCTGGTCTCACCCAATGTTAACTCCGGTCTTGGAATGTGTTGTCCGCGGCGCGCGCCTCAGCCGACGGGATAGGAGCCCAGCAACTTTACCCGCGCCAGCTTGCATTCGAGGCACTTGATAGCCGCGCCGATCTGCGGGTCGTCTTTTTTGCCTTCGACGTCTATGAAGAAGATGTAGTCGCCAAGGCCTTTTTTTGATGGGCGCGATTCGATCTTTGTCAGATTGACGTAGCGATTGGCGAATTCCTGGAGGATCTGCAGCAGGCTGCCCGGTTGATCGTGTGCGATAGTGCATACGATCGAAGTCTTGTAGGGAAGGTCGAGGTCCTGAGGCGCCGGCGTCTTTGACAATATGACGAAACGTGTCTGGTTGCCGGGATAGTCCTCGATCTCGTCATCGAGCACCGTGCAGCCATAGCTCCGGGCTGCCAGGCCGCTGCCGATCGCGGCCCATTTCTCGTCGGAGAGGCTCACGATCCGCACCGCTTCGGCGGTGCTGTTGGCCGCAACCACCTCGGCGCCGGGAAGTCTTTCGCGCAAATAGCGGCGGCACTGTGCATAGGCGTGAGGAAGCGAAATCACTTTTTCGATCTGATCGAGCTCGAGCTGTTGGCGCGCGATCAGCTTGAGGCTGATGGGATGGTCGATCTCGCGGGTGATGGAGACGCCTTCGACTTCGAATGCCAGCATATCCAGTGTGGCCGTCACCGAGCCTTCGATGACGTTCTCCATGGGGACGATTCCCTGCGCCACCGCGCCCGAGGCGACTGCGGCGATGACTTCGGTGATCGAGGGAAAGGGCACGGTATCATCCGCGGTCAAGGTGGTGTTGGTCATCAGCGCCTCTTCGGACCAGGTGCCCGCGGGGCCCAGGAATCCGGTCTTGCCGCCGCCGGGCTCGTCGGCGTTAATCATCATCTCCGCCTCCAGCCACGCGGCTGAGCTTGTGTGATTTCAGGCCCATGGCTTCCTTGAGAACCTGGATCTCTTCCGGCGAAAGTTGCTCGCGGCTTTCCCCGTGTCGAACCTCTTTGACATAGATGCGGGCGTGGTCGCGGGACTGGATCGAACTGATGATGATGCCCGAGAACTGTGCATCCAGCAGCGCTACAGAGGTGCTCTGCATCCCGCTTAAATCGTTGTAGGCGTCGTAACGCATGACGCTGCGGAAGGTCAGGCAGTCATCGAGGCGCTTTCCGGTGCGTTGCAGCTCCGCCGTCAGATGGGTGATATCGCGGGACAGCTCCTCGACGTTCAGCTGCACCGCATTGGCGTGGGCCACCAGGTCGCGCTCGCCACCGGCGCCCATGACCACTTTCTGGTCACGCCGAAGGCGCCTGATGACCGTGAAGAGGTAACCGGCCAGGATCAGCGCCAGGATTGCCAGCGCCAGAGGCGCCAGCACGGCAAGAGTGAGATTGTTATCGATGAAAGTACTCATTATCGGGCCGCCGGTCAGCGGCCCTAGCTGAAGACTATTTTGTATTCCCCGACGTTGTTCTGGGTGTTGGCCTCGCCCGGAACCGGTCCGACTTCGGCATGAAGCAGCGCCGGCTGCGTGCCGGCGTCGGCAGCCAGTCCGGTAAGCTCGATAGTCTTGCGCTCACCAGGGGCGATCGTAGGAATGGTGCCATCGACCTTTTGCGGCGTCGGACGCCCCGGAGCGGTCAGCGTCAGCGAGACAGGCACATCGGTCTCGGTGGCCTCGCCCTGGTTCTCGATCTCTACCTGGAAGGTAAGAGAATCGGCAGCTTTGAGGCTGTTGTCGCTGTCGGTGGCCAGGGCCATGCCGCTAGGCTCGGCTTTGACACCGACGATCGCCACGCCGTGAAGCCCTGTCACCTGAACCGTGCCGCCCTTGAGCTTGTCGAGAACGGTGACAGCGGTCTGCTGGCTGGCAAGGGCCGGATCCTTGAGGAACTTGGCCTGCGGCACCTTGATGTCGGTGATGTCCTCGTCCTTAAGTACCTGCTGGGCGGGCTGATAGAAGAATTCGTCGTAAGCGACGTCGCTGGTGAGCAGGATCAGCATCTCCTGGGAGACCTGGGCGGCGCCGGCCTGGTTGTCGCGCGCCTCGAGTGCGTTGAGCATCGCCGGCTGCAGCCCCCTGAGGCCGCGATCGCGCACCTGCATGCTGGCGACAAACCACTCGTTGGCCTTCTTGAACTGATCGGGGGCCTGAACGGCCTTGGCCCTCTCCAGGATCTGGTCCTGCGCGGCCAGGAATTCGCTCATCTTGCCTTCCAGAGACTGGCGCACCGCTTCGTCGGGCTTCATGAACATGTCCGAGAGCTGGTTGCCGATGTCGTCGGAGTCCTTGATGATGCCGTCGATGGAATTGAAATAGTCCTTGTATTCCCCGACCTTCTTGCTGTTGAGGCAGCTTTTGACGCCGAGGCTGAGGAGGAGGATGAGGACGACGACCGCGGCCAGGATTATCAGCACGCGAGCAAGCGGAGATTGGCCTAGGGTCGGTCCGCCACCGGCGCCGCGCGGCTTGCGTTCGCGTGGTTGGCGCACCTTGCGCTCTTTACGAGCCCTGGGTTCCTTGCTTTTCTTGGGCTTGCGCTCTTTAGCCTTTCGTTCCTTGGGCTGGCGCCGCCGGGATCGCCGGCGTGGCTCGGTCTCCTGTTCTTCTTCCTCGATCCGATCTTCATCATCCTCGAAGAAAGACACTGGCATGTCCTTTCGTCTGGCGAAGCTCGAGAGGGCCCGAAATTGGTGGGCGAGGGGGGATTTGAACCCCCATGCTCGTAAGAGCACTAGACCCTGAACCTAGCGTGTCTACCAGTTCCACCACTCGCCCGTGAAACCGAAGGTACTTACTCGAGTGATTCCAGAAACAAAAATGCCTGCAATCAAGCGTTTAACGTGAACACTCCGGCACCCTCGCCAAAAGCGACTGTATTATAACACAGCCACAAGCGCGTCGGCGGGGGCTGCGCGGCCGATTCCGGAACCGCTATTTGATCTCGTCCGCGTGAGCGGAGGCAATGTTGTTGGCTTCGTCCTCGGCATCCTTCAGCCGCTGGGACTGCGCCTCTCCGTTGGTCTTGAGATTGTTCAGCTTGGTCAGGGTGTCAGGCTGCTGCATCGTCGGATCGGCGAGCAGCAGCACGGTGATGTCCCTGCTCGTCTGATTGAGTCCCAGCGCCTCGTCGAGGGCGCGCCCCTTGGCTTGCAGGTATTGCCTGTAGGTGTCGCTGATATCGAGGGCCGCGGCCTGTTCCGTCTTCGACTTGGCGGTGGCGATGTCTCCCATGATGTCATCGATGAGAGCCTGGGCCTGGGTCAGGCTGGCTTTCTCCTCGTCGGTCTTTCCCTGGGACAGCTGGTCGGTCGCCTGCGTCAGGAGCTTGTCGGCCTGGTCGAGCTTGGGCGCCACATCGCCTGCGATCTGATTAACCTCGTCGACCAGCTGGTTGGCTTCCGCGGTCTGCTGTCCGCAGCCGGCTAAGCCGGCAACAACCGGAACAAATATCATCAATGAAATCAGAATAAAGAATGCGCGTTTCATTTTCCTCCCATGGCTTTCGCCTCTAAACGTTTATATTCTAATGTATCTTGCAGGCATTAAGTAAAGGAATCGTAATCCTAGTACAGAACTGGGTCTTATCCAACTTCAAGAACCGGACGGCACCACGGAATGTCTTCGACCATGACCTATGATAACCAGCCGGGGCCCCTGGTGCTGAACCGCTACGAACTCCTCGAGCGCATCGGCAGCGGCGGCTTCTCGACCGTGTACCGCGCCCGCGACCGCAAGATGGGACGCGAGGTGGCGATCAAGGCTGTGCGCAGGACCGAGGAGTTCTCCGACCGCGCCGCCCTCGAGGCCAGGGCGGCGGCCAAGCTCGGCCACGCGCATATCGTCACCGTCTTCGAGCTGGCGGAGGACGAAGACGAGATCTACCTGGTTTCGGAGCTCGTCCGCGGAGAGACGCTGGGCGCTCGCATCGATTCGGGCACGCTCACAGACAGGGACAGCCTCGAGATAGCCTTGCAGACCCTGGAGGCCCTGGAGCACGCCCACGACCGCGGCGTCATCCACCGCGACATCAAGCCCGACAACATCATGCTCGCCGGAGACCGTCCGCCCCGGGTCAAGGTAATGGACTTCGGTATCGCCCAGCTGGAAAACACCCAGCGGATCACCCGGCAGGGAGACGTGCTGGGCACGATCGCCTATATGTCGCCGGAGCAAGCGGACGGGCGCACCGTCGATGGCGCCACCGATGTCTACTCGACCGCGCTCACGCTCTATGAATGCCTGACCGGCGCCAACCCCTTCGGGGGCGGCACCGCCGCCGAGATCATCGGCCGCCTCCAGGCCGGAGCGCCTCCGCTCTCAATGGTCCGCCCCGACCTGCCGGCAGAACTCTCCGACCTCCTCGAGGAAGCCATGGAACCTAACCCCCAACTGCGGATCGGAGTCAAGAGTTTCGCCGTCGGGCTGGGCCAGCTGCTTCCGGACATGGCCGATGACGGCCGGGCGACCACCGTCCTGCGGCGGGTCGACCAGCACCGGCCCTCCATCTATGAAGATCTTTCCGACCGCTACGGCTTCATCGCGGCGCGATCAGCCAATGCCGCGATGGCCGGTCTGCTGGCCGGCGCCGTCGCCTATCGCTTCGACCTGTACCCGGCGCCCTGGCGGCTGCCGCTTGTTGTCGCTGCGGCCGCCGTGGTGGGCTTGCTGCCGCGCATCGGCCTGGCGGCCCTGAGCATTGTCGCTGTCGTTCCCATCTTCACCTTCTCCGTGGCTCTTGGAGCCCTGGCAAGCGTTTTCGCCGCCGTCTACTTCATTTCCGTCGGCCTGGTCTGGCCCCGGTCGGCTCTGTTGCCGGTTCTGGCAACGGGCCTGGGGTCGGTGGGTCTGGGCCTTGTCTATCCGGCGATAGCGGGGTCGGTCGGACGCCTGCGCAGCGGTCTGTTGCTGGCCGCGGTCGGCGCCGCCGGCTTCGGCGCCTTCCAGCTGCTGGCCGGCGCTACACCCCTTGATTACCTGGGCGTGCCCGACAGCTACGGCCTGGCTGAGAAACTTTCCGGGCAATATAATCCCTGGCTGGCGCTACAGGCTCTGGCCGAGCCTTTCCGCTCCCAGCCGGTACTGCTGCTGCAGCCTGCCATCTGGCTGGCGGCGGCGCTGCCGGCGGCGCTTCTGATCAGGCGCCGCAACCTCTTTATGGACCTCGGCGGCCTGGTGCTTGCCAACGCGCTCATCGCCGGCGGTTATTTCCTGCTGCCCGTGATCATCACCGGTTATCAGCTGCCGGTGGCATCATTTCTGAAAACGTTCGTGCTTTGCGCTATAATTCAGACCGGGCTTCTCCTGATATCTCCCAGAAACAAATTGCAGAAACCTCTCTCCCCCCCGTGAGCGTATTAAAGAAACTCGAGGAAAAGATCCAGGGCCTTTTCGAGGGCGGTTTCGGCCGTGCCTTCAAGTCCCCGGTTCAGCCCGTGGAGCTGGCGCGCAAGCTGGTCAAGGAGATGGTGGACAACAAGGTCATCAGCGTCTCGCGGGTCTATGTGCCCAACGAATACACGCTTTTTTTGGCGCCCGAGGACTTTCAGCAATTCGAGGCCTATGAGGAACAGCTCAAGGCCGATCTGGCGGACTATCTTTTAGAGCACGCCCGCAAGGAAAAGTACGAGCTGCTGAGCCGGCCCATCGTCATCATCAAGACCGATGAGGATCTCGTGGTCGGCGAGTTCGGTATCGCTACCTGCATGGTCTCGGCGCCGGGCCCGGCACGGCAGGAAGCGCCGCCGGTGCCGGCAGCCGCACTGAGCCCGGACGTCGGCCAGACAGTAGTGTACCGGCCGACACAGCAGCCCGACGGCACCATGGCGGTCAGCGCCAGCGATGCCCTTGAGATGGGCCTTACGCGCGAGTGCATCACCCTGACCGTGGGCGAGCAGGCTTTCCAGGTCACCAAGAGGGTCGTGCTCATCGGCCGCAGCCGCCAGTGCGACCTGGTCCTGACCGACCCGAACGTCTCGCGGCGCCACGCCGAGCTGCGGCAGCGCGGCAACGATTACATGATCGTCGATCTCGACAGCACCAACGGCATCGAGATCAAAGGTCAGAAGGTGAAAAGCAGGGCGCTTGAGAATGGTGATGAAATGATAATGGGAACAACGAGAGTGAGGTTCGAGCGGCAACTATGTTAGAACCGGTCCTTTTCGGCTCCAAGATTCTTTTCCTGGTTCTGCTATATCTGTTCATCTTCGTGATCGTGCGGCGGCTGTCGCGCGACCTCAGGCGGGGGGAAGAGCCCATCGGCATGCCTGCCCGGTCCGCTCAGGCGGCTTCACCAGTGTCCGCGCCTCCGCCCGCGCCGTCAGCCAGGCCCATGCCGGCGCCGGCGCCAGCCGCACCGGCCGCTTCTGCATCCGGACCGGCGGTGGTTCCTGTGGCCAGGCCGCCAAAGCGCAGCCGCGAGCGCGCCCCGGAGGCTGCCCCCAAAGAGCCGGATACCTCGACCCGTGAATTTGATTACCTGGTTACCCAGCTCAAACCCAGGCTGGTCGTGCAACACAGCAAGGTCGTCGAAGACGGCCAGGTCTTTGAGGTCAAGGGCGGCGCTACCATCGGGCGTTCGCCCCGCAGCCAGATCGTGCTGCCTGACGACTTTGTCTCTTCGACCCACGCCCGCATCTTCGCCCGCAAGCAGTTCCTCTTTCTCGAGGACCTGGGCAGCACAAACGGCACTTTCATCGACGGCCGCCGGATCGAGGGCGAGCTGCAGATCAAGCCCGGGCAGGAGATCGTCATCGGTGACACGATCTTCCGCTTCGAGGAATAAGACAGCTGGCGCCCATAGTGCAATCCGTAAATCGTAGCGCCGAGAGCAAACCCGTGAATCACAAATACCTTTAATGCCCCCCACATTCGCCACAGCAACCCATACCGGTCTGGTGCGCAGGTCCAACGAGGACTCGCTCTTCGCGCGCACCCCCGTCTTTGCAGTGGCTGACGGCATGGGAGGCGCCCAGGCGGGTGAGGTCGCCTCGGGCATGGCGGCCCAGGCTTTCGAATGGTTCGCCCCCCAGGACAAGTCTCCCGAGCAGGAGCTGGCGCGGCTGATTGCCAAGGTCAACGCCGGCATCCACGAGCTTGCGGTTTCCGATCCGGCGCTTGCCGGCATGGGAACGACCCTTACAGCGGCGGTTATCCGCGGGGAAGATGTCGCATTGGCCCACGTCGGGGACAGCCGCGCATATCTCTGGCGTCAGGGAGCGCTCACCCAGCTTACCGAAGACCACTCACTCGTAGGCGAGATGGTGCGCTCCGGCCAGCTGACCTCGGCGGAAGCCGAGGAGCATCCACAGCGGAGCATCATCACCCGGGCCCTGGGAGTCGATCCGGAGGTCCAGGTCGACACCATGAGCGTGCCCTGGAGCCCCGGAGATATCTTCCTGCTGTGCTCCGACGGCCTGCATTCGATGATCCCGGACACGGCTATCGCCGCGGTCCTGGCTCGGGGAGAAGATCTACGGGCCGGCGCCCGCGAGCTGATCAAGGCGGCGATCGCCGCCGGCGGGCGCGATAATATTTCCCTGGTGCTTTTTTCGCCGGATGGTTCCGTAGCAGGGGAGACCGGCTCCGAGCCAGGCTCGCAGACCGGCAAGCTCAGACTGGACGGGAGCGGGCCGGAAACCTTTGAAGCCGCAGAGGCCAAGGCGCCTCCGGGCACGGCCGTCGGCAGGATCCGCGCCTGGCTCACCACCATTCCCGGACGAATAGTCACAGGCATGGCCCTGGCGGTTATTCTCCTGGCTGGTGGCTGGCTCGTCAGCCGGCAGCTGTATTACGTAGGCGTCGAGGGGGACAATGTCGTCATCTATCGCGGCGTGCCTTACAATCTTGGTCCCTGGTCGCTCTCAGGCATCTACCGCAAAAGCCCTGTGAAGTACAGCGAACTGCAGCCTTTCGAGCAGGACCGGGTCGACCAGGCGGAGATACAGACCCAGGGCGGGGCCGAAACCATGCTCGACAATTACAGCGCCGAAGCCCGGCAGAAGAAACAGGAGGCCGACCGCAAGGCCGCCGAAGCGGCCCAGACATCGACCACGCCACAGACGCCTACTATCCCGGCAGGGGGGCTTCCCTAGATGCAGCGCAACCGTGAACTGATAAATTTCATCCCCGTCGTCGTGCTGATGGTCATCGGCTTTGCCAGCGTCTACGCCGCGCGCTCTTCGCAGATCGACGCCAGCTCCCTGAGCTACGGGCTGCTCTTTGTAGGCCTGTTCCTGATCGTGCATCTGTTCCTGCGGCTGGCGGCGCCTGACGCCGATCCGTTCCTGCTGCCGCTGGCGGCGCTGATGTCGGCCATCGGCATCATGATGATCTACCGTATCGATCCGGACCTGGCTGCGGCCCAGACCACCTGGCTCATGGCCGGCCTGGCGGTGCTGATACTGACCGTTATCTTTCTGCGCGACTACCGCAAGCTGGATGATTACATCTATCTTTGCGGAATCCTGGGAGTGCTGCTGCTGATCGTGGCGATCGTGGGCGGTCAGGAGATCAACGGCGCCCGGCTCTGGCTCAAGATCGGACCCATGTCGTTCCAGCCCAGCGAAGCTTCCAAGGTGCTGATCACGATCTTTCTGGCCGGCTACCTCAACAGCAAACGGGAGCTGCTTTCGACGACCACGTGGCACGCCTTCGGCGTCCCCATGCCGGCGCTCAAGCATCTGGGCCCCATGATCACCATGTGGGGAATGTCCTTTGCGCTGCTGTTGCTGATGAACGACCTGGGCACGTCACTGCTCTTCTTTGGAATCTTCCTGGCGATGACTTACGTGGCCACCGGCCGCTTGACCTATCCGGTGATAGGTGGTGTGCTCTTCACCGGCGGCGCCGTGCTGGCATATTACGTCAAGGGCACGGTGCACAACCGTTTTGACATCTGGATCAATCCCTGGTCGGACACAGCCGACCGCGGCTACCAGATAGTGCAGTCGCTGTTCGCCATCGGCGATGGAGGGCTGTTCGGCACCGGCCTTGGCAAGGGCTATCTGCTCTTCAAGAACGGCGACACGATCATCCCGGCGCTGCAGACCGACTTCATCTTTTCCGCTATCGCCGAGGAGCTGGGGCTGGCCGGAGCTACGGCGCTGCTGGTCCTCTTCCTGATCTTCTGTTACCGGGTCTTCAAGATCGCCGTCGATTCCGATGATGGCTTCTCCAAACTCCTGGCGGCGGGGATCGGCGCCGGTTTCGCCCTGCAGGTTTTTGTCATCATCGGCGGCGTCATGAAACTGATCCCGCTCACGGGCATCACGCTGCCGTTCGTCAGTTACGGCGGCAGCTCCATCGTTGCTAATTTCGGCGCCCTGGCGCTGCTACTGCTGATCAGCAACCGCACCAACAAGGCGAGGAAATCATGAACGGCTCCATACGCAGACTCTTCCTGGTCGCAGTGATCCTTTTCGCCAGCCTGTTTGCCATGCTGGCCTACCGCCAGGTGATCCAGGCCCAGGACCTCGCGGATAATCCACAAAACACACGCA
This sequence comes from Actinomycetota bacterium, assembly GCA_023382335.1. Classification (GTDB taxonomy): domain Bacteria; phylum Actinomycetota; class Thermoleophilia; order BMS3ABIN01; family BMS3ABIN01; genus JACRMB01. Next base: position 16,979 of record JAMCPM010000001.1, on the reverse strand, counting down.
AGGTCTTCGCCCAGATGCGCATCGACCGCGGCCTGGTGCTGGCAAACGACAAATCGGTGCTGGCGCAGAACCGCAAGGAGGAAGACCTCTATTACCGCACTTATCCGGCCGGGGACCTGGCGCCGCAGCTTGTCGGCTACAGCGACCCGACATACGGCCAGGTCGGGCTTGAGCATTCGCAGAACAGCTATCTTACCGGCACCGCCGACGAGGTGGAGCTGGCGAACCTCTTCGATACGCTTTCGGGAAAACAGAAGAGCGGCGCCGACCTCAGGCTGACCATCGACCCCAAGGTACAGCGCACCGCGCTCGATCAGCTGCAAAAGATCGGCAAGCGGGGAGCCGTCGTCGTGCTGGACGCCAAAACCGGCGCAGTCGTGGCCATGGCTTCCAACCCGACCTACGACCCCAATCAGCTGGCGGCCAACTGGAGCCAGCTCAACAGCGATCCCGACTCGCCGCTGTTCAACCGCGCCACGCAAGGACTTTACACACCCGGATCATCCTTTAAGATCATCACTGCCTCGGCCGCGCTCGAAAGCGGGCAGTTTAACCCCAACAGCCAGTTCAACGACGAAAAGGGAACCATCGATATCGGCGGCTTCACCATCCACAACTACCGGGCCGCGCCGTTTGGGCAGCACTCCCTGGCCGAGGCTTTCTCGCAGTCGATCAATACGACCTTCGCTCAGGTTGGAGACAAGCTCGGGCGTGACAAGCTGATAGAATACATGCAGAAATACGGTTTCTACGAAAAGCCGCCTTTCGACCTGCCCGCTGACGAGGTCATGGAGAGCGGCCGTTACGGAAACGGAGAGCTGCTTTCCCCGGGGGCGCCCATGGACCAGGCGCAGGTGGCTTCGATGGCCTTCGGTCAGGAACAGCTGCAGGTGACGCCGCTGCAGATGGCCATGGTCGCCCAATCGATAGCCAATGGCGGCAAGATGATGCGGCCATACGTGGTCGACTCGGTTGTGGACAAGCACGGCACCGTGGTCAAGCAGGCCAGCCCGGATGTCTGGAAGACGCCGATCCAGCCGCAAACAGCCAACGACCTCAAGGAAATGATGGTCAAGGTGGTCAATGAAGGAACGGGCACCAAGACCAAGACCAGCAAGGTGCAGGTTGCCGCGAAAACGGGAACAGCAGAAGTGACCGGCCGCGGTCCTAACGCCTGGTTCGTCGGCTTCGCGCCGGCCGACAATCCACGTTACGCGATCGCCGTTGTGGTCGAGGATTCCGACGCCGGCGGCGGCATTGCCGGCCCGGTCATGCGAGAAACATTACTGTCGGCGCTGGGACTTTGAGCGCTGGCTTTTTGATATTCTGATGGGACTTTGAAAAACACGGATCCATACCATGGCTGAACTACTTGACAACAGATATGAGATCATCCGCCGGCTGGGAAGCGGCGGCATGGCCGACGTCTATCTTGCCCGCGACACCCAGCTGGGACGGGAAGTCGCCATCAAGGTCCTCTACAAGCGCTACGCCCGCGACGAAGAGTTCGTCGCCCGCTTCCGGCGCGAGGCGCAATCGGCCGCCGGCCTCAACCATCCGCACATAGTAAGCATCTATGACCGCGGTGAGGCCGAGGACAGCTATTACATCGCCATGGAATACCTGGAGGGCAGAAGCCTCAAGGACGTGATCACCGAGGAGGGGCCGCTGCCGCCCTCACAGGCGATCGACTACGCTGAACAGATATTGCTGGCGCTGCAGTTCGCGCATGAACATAACGTCATCCACCGTGACATCAAACCGCATAACATCGTCATCAGCGGCCGCAATCAGGTGAAGGTCACTGATTTCGGCATTGCCAGGGCGGGAACCTCGCCGGCGATGACTGAAACCGGATCCATCATCGGCACGGCCCAGTACCTCTCGCCCGAGCAGGCCAAGGGCAAGGCTGTGGAACACAGCTCCGATCTTTATTCCCTGGGCGTGGTCCTTTACGAGATGCTGACCGGGAGAGTCCCCTTCGAGGGGGAGAACCCGGTCGCCATCGCACTCATGCATTTAAGCGACGAGCCGGTTCCGCCCCAGGCGCTGGTCCCCGAGATTCCGGACAATCTCAACTCCGTAGTCATGAGGGCGCTGGCCAAGAATCCGCAGGACCGCTACCCGAGCGCGGAGAATTTCCTTGCCGACCTCGAGCGCTGCCGTAATGACCTGCCTGTGGCCGCGCCGGCTGCATCCGCAGACACGGCCATGACCAGCGTCATCGCGGCCGGTGACATTCCCGGATACGGAGACGATGCGTCAAGAACGATGGTGAGAGGAGCCTCCGCGGGAGGCCAGCCGCCAGATAAGATGAGTGGCAGGAGAAAGACCCTTTATGCGCTTATGGCCTTGCTGGCGATGATAGCTGTCGCCGCCGGCATATACATGCTGGCGTTCGCCCAGGGAGGCGCCAGCATCGACGTCCCCGACGTAGTGGGGCTCGACCGGGCCCAGGCCGAGGACGCCATCCGGGCCCAGGGTCTGACGCCCCAGCTCGATGCCGAGGATTTCAGCGATACAGTCGCCCCGGGCAAGGTCATCAGCCAGAACCCGCCCAAGGGATCGAAGCTCAACAGCGGCGACACGGTGCACCTGGTCGTCAGCAAGGGCAGCAGCAAGGTCGCGGTTCCGGACGTGCGCGGCCAGTCGGCGAGCTTCGCGGATTCCAAGATCAAAGAGGCGGGCTTGAGCCCCGACCGGCAGCCCGACGTCTTTTCCGACACGGTTGCTGCAGGCAATGTCGTCAGCCAGGATCCGGATCCCGCCACTCAGGTGCAGAAAGGCTCATCGGTAAAATACGTCGTCAGCAAGGGAGCGGAGCCTCCCAAGCAGACCACCGTTCCCGATCTCTCCAACCTGACCGTAGAGCAGGCTTCGACCCGGTTGTCACAGGCGAACCTGGCGCTCGGTACGACCACTGAGCAGTTTTCGGATTCAGTGGGATCGGGGAAGGTCATCAGCCAGAGCCCGGTCGCCGGACAATCCGCCAGGCAGGGAACGGCTGTCAACATCGTGATAAGCAAGGGTTCGCAGCCGGCTCCGCCCAAGGTCACTGTGCAAAATTTCGTCACTATGAGCAGCGCGGCCGCCCAAAACGCGATCGCGGCCCAGGGATTGGTCGCGTCCGTCAGCGAGGTTGCCAATCCGGATCCGACCACCTGGGGGAAGGTTTACGATCAGGACCCCGCGGCCGGCGCCAAGGTGGATGGGGGTTCCACGGTCACCATCTTCGTAGGGAAATCGCCCTGATAGGGAATGCCGGGTTTAGAAGGACGTCCTGGGCGCTTGACCTGCAAGCCTGATCGCGCACTACCTTTCCGGGCTACCGTTTCCAGTGAGCGCCGAGCACTCCCGAAGCGGCGCCTAACTCCTCGAGCACCCGCTCGGCTTTCATCTGCCGGGGGAACTTGACGCTCAGTCTCAGGATTGTTTCATCGGGCGTGCTGTCAATGCTGATCTCACGCACCAGTATGTCCTTGTGCTCCAAAAACTCCAGGACGTCGTGGCTGGCGGCTTTCTTGTTTTCGATGCGGACCGTCAGCGCCGCCTCGTCGGGCCGGACCCTTCTGATGATCCAGCCCTCCGCCGTTCTGAGCGCCCGCAGGATCACAAACAACAGGATAAAGGCCGTTACCGCGCCCAGATAATAACCGGCGCCGACCGCAAGCCCCATGGCGGCAACCACCCAGAGGCTGGCCGCGGTCGTGATCCCCTTGACGCTGGTGCCGTGCCGCATGATGGCCCCGGCGCCGAGGAAGCCGATGCCGACGACGATCTGGGCGGCGACCCGCGAGGGGTCATGGGGTAAAAGCTGGCCTGCCGGACCTGCGATGCCGTTAAATCCGTAGATCGAAACCAGGGTAAACAGCGTCGCCCCCATCGCGACCAGTGTGTGGGTGCGAAATCCGGCAGCCTGGCCGCGGACTTCCCGTTCGAGCCCGATCATGCCGCCAAGGGCGGCTCCGATTACGATTCTCAATACCTCTTCTTCCCAGCCGATCATGAATGCCAGTTCGCTGGAATCGGGGCAAATTCCTCCAAATGACAGGGCGCCGGTGGCATCCTTCTGCCGCTTTCTGTTAGAATCTCCCCCGAACGCCTGCTGTTGGCTGGAAAAAACGGGAAACTGTATACATGCTTTATATTGAAAAGCTGAGGTACTTCTACAGCACCGAGGCCAGACGGCTATTCAAGCCACTCACCGCCGCCATCGGGCGGACCCGCATCTCACCCAATCTTCTTACGGTCCTGGGCCTTGCCATGACGCTGGGCGCCGCGGTTCTGGTCTGGTACGGCTACTTCGTCACCGCCGCCATCGTCTTCACCGCCGGAAGCGTTTGCGACATGCTCGACGGCGCCGTCGCGCGCCTCTCGGAGCGGGTGTCGCCGATGGGGGCGTTCCTCGATTCGACATTCGACCGCGTCGGGGAAGGAGCGGTGCTGACCTCGATCGCCCTCGTTTACGCCCGCGACGGCAACCTCTGGCTCGTGGGCGCAGCCTTCGTCACCATGATCGGCTCGTTTCTTGTGAGTTACACGCGCGCCAGGGCAGAGGCTCTGGGGCTCGATTGCAAGGTCGGCCTCATGACCCGGCCCGAACGCCTGGTGCTCCTGGGAGCGGGTCTGCTGCTGCAGAAGTTTGGCGTGCTGGCCGTGGTGATGTATATTCTAGCGGTGCTGACCGCTTACACCGTGCTGCAGCGCATCCTGCACGTCAGGCGACAGTTCGCTGAAGCTTCCGCCCGCGAGGGCGACCGGAAACCCTGATGCGGCGGCTGCCGGGCTCCATCGCAGCCACGTTATCGCATCGTTCCTCGACAACCTGGAGGTAAGAATATCTTGAGCAGCACTGTGAGAGTTGCCATCATCGGCGTGGGCAACTGCGCCTCATCGTTTGTGCAGGGTGTGGAGTATTACAAGAACGCGAAAGCGACCGACAGGGTCCCTGGGCTGATGCACGTCAACCTGGGCGGATATCACATCAGTGACATCGAGTTCGTTGCCGCCATCGACGTAGTTCAGGGCAAGGTAGGCAAGGACCTTTCCGAGGCCATCTTCGCCCACCCCAACAACACCGTCAAGTTCTGCGACGTCCCCAAAACGGGAGTCAAGGTCTCCCGGGGAATGACCCACGACGGCATCGGCAAGTACCTGTCACAAATCGTTACCAAGGCGCCGGGCAAGACAGACGACATTGTCGGCATCCTCAAGTCGACCAGGACGGATGTGGTGGTAAGTTACCTGCCGGTAGGCAGCGAGGAGGCCACCAAGTGGTATGCGGAACAGATCCTCACGGCCGGATGCGCCATGGTTAACTGTATCCCTGTCTTCATCGCCCGCGAACCTTACTGGCAGGCCCGCTTCGCGGAAAAGGGATTACCAATAATAGGTGATGATATCAAGTCGCAGGTAGGCGCCACGATCGTGCACAGGATCCTGGCCAGCCTGATGCAGGACCGCGGCGTGAGGATGGAGCGAACCAGTCAGCTAAACGTGGGCGGCAACTCCGACTTCCTCAACATGCTGGAACGCGAGCGCCTGGAAAGTAAAAAGATCTCCAAGACGAACGCCGTTACTTCTCTGCTCGACTATGACATCGGCGCGGACAACGTCCATATCGGACCCAGCGACCACGTCGCCTGGCTCGACGACCGCAAGTGGGCCTACATCCGTCTCGAGGGCCGCTCCTTCGGCGATGTGCCCCTCAACATCGAGCTCAAGCTCGAGGTCGTCGACTCTCCCAACTCCGCCGGCATCGTCATCGACGCCGTCCGCTGCGCCAAGCTGGCGCTCGACCGCGGCATCTCCGGAACGCTTGAAGGGCCGGCATCCTATTTCATGAAGTCGCCGCCGGCGCAGCATCCGGATGATATCTGCCGCAACATGACCGAGGAATTCATCGCCGGCACATCGTCCGCAGCCTTGACCGGCGACAGCTCGTCGGCAAAACCGGCGGCAGGGAAATCCCCGGCAAAGAAAGCCGCGGCTAGAAAACCGGCTGCCAGGAAGTCGACCACCAGGAAGGCGACCGCAAAAAAGTCGACGAAGAAGCGCTAAAGAGGCTTCAGCCCCGCTCCGGGCGGGCATTTTCGGTTCGCACCAAGGGACCTCCACGGATTACACATATTGCAGGGCAACTCCGGCGGCCCTTTTTGTTGCCACCTCCGGGGCTTTCCTTTAACCTTTAGCCATGCGCGCCGCGCCGGGAAAACTCAAGATAGCACTGGTTTCCCCCCACGCCTGGACTTCGGTCTGGGGCGTCAACCGCTATATTGCCGGTCTGGCCACGTCCCTGTCACAAAACGGGCACGAGGTCTCGGTGATCGCGCCCTCGGAGGAACGGACCGAGTTGCGCGCCGCCCGCAAACAGGCGAAGGCGGCCCGGCGTACCGCCAAGAGCACACGCAAGCTGACCCCGGGCAGCCGCGCGTCCGATACCGGCGACCCCGTGGTCGCCGGTGAGCGCCCACCGTACAGACTGATCAAGATCACCGGGACCTTCCGCGTCCCCTACAGTGATTCACTGGCCAACCTTTCCCTGCCGCTAGAGGTCACCGAACAACTCAACGACCTTCTGGAGCACGAGAGGTTCGATCTCCTGCATGTCCACGAGCCGTATCCTCCCAGCCTTTCCTTCACCGCCCTGAGACTGGCCCAAAGTCCTACCGTCGCGACCTTCCACACGGCTGGCGAGCGTTTTCTGAGCTACCTGCTCATGCGTCCTGTCGTGGAGCGCTTCTTTTCGCGCCTCGACGGACGCATATGCACATCGCACAACACCCGCCGCATGGTCTCCAGTTATTTTCCCGGCGATTATGCCGTCATCGGCGGAGGTGTCGACAGTCACCGTTTCCAGCCCCCGGAGGAAACCGAAAAGAAACGGGAGAGGCTGCCGCGAATCATCTTCGCAGCCTGGAGCGACCCCCGCAAGGGCCTGGGGCTGCTGGCCAGGACTATCCGCCTGCTTCCCGACGACGTGCCCCGGTTCGAGCTGGGCGTAGTCGGCGGCGAGGCGCTGGCCTGGCGCGGCCGGCTGCTGATCCCGCGCCGGCTTCGCGAAAGGGTTTGTTGGGCTGGTGTCATCGGCGGCGGCAGGCTGGCCGAGGAGTATCAGCGGTCGGACATCCTGTGCGCTCCTTACGCCGCCTCCAGTCTTGCCAGTTCGATCCTCGAGGCGATGGCCTGCGGCGTCGCCGTTCTTGTGCCCGGCCAGGGCGGGCTCAAGGAGTTGGTGGGAGAAGGCAACGAAGGGCTGCTTCTCGATCATCCCTATACGTTTTCTGAGCTACCTGCTCATGCGTCCTGTCGTGGAGCGCTTCTTTTCGCGCCTCGACGGACGCATATGCACATCGCACAACACCCGCCGCATGGTCTCCAGTTATTTTCCCGGCGATTATGCCGTCATCGGCGGAGGTGTCGACAGTCACCGTTTCCAGCCCCCGGAGGAAACCGAAAAGAAACGGGAGAGGCTGCCGCGAATCATCTTCGCAGCCTGGAGCGACCCCCGCAAGGGCCTGGGGCTGCTGGCCAGGACTATCCGCCTGCTTCCCGACGACGTGCCCCGGTTCGAGCTGGGCGTAGTCGGCGGCGAGGCGCTGGCCTGGCGCGGCCGGCTGCTGATCCCGCGCCGGCTTCGCGAAAGGGTTTGTTGGGCTGGTGTCATCGGCGGCGGCAGGCTGGCCGAGGAGTATCAGCGGTCGGACATCCTGTGCGCTCCTTACGCCGCCTCCAGTCTTGCCAGTTCGATCCTCGAGGCGATGGCCTGCGGCGTCGCCGTTCTTGTGCCCGGCCAGGGCGGGCTCAAGGAGTTGGTGGGAGAAGGCAACGAAGGGCTGCTTCTCGATCATCCCTATACTTACAATCTTGCCGCCAGCCTTGTCGACCTCCTCCATGGGGAAAAGGAGCGGCGATCGCTTAAAGCTGCCGCGGCCCGCAAGGCAGCCAGGTATTCGTGGGAAAAGATCACGCCCCGGGTGGAGAAAGCCTATCACCAGGCTTATAGCCGCAGGCGGCGGACTCGTCCGGCTCACGGGGCGATCGAATCGATCCGCTCAAGCGGCACAATCCTCGCCGACCTGCACATGCATACGAGTTTTTCGGGTGACTGCGTGACCACGCCCGAAGAGCTGCTGGCCGCCTGTGAAGAATCCGGGCTTGCGGCCATAGCTGTCACCGATCACAACACCATCGCCGGCGGCCTGGCGGTGGCGCAGCTGGCTCCGGCAGGGATGCACGTCATCGTCGGCGCTGAGATCAAGACCAGCGAGGGCGAGATCATCGGCCTTTACCTAAAAGAGGAAATTCCCAAGGGCCTTACCGCGGAAGAGACAATCTCGCGGATCAAGGCACAGGGGGGCCTGGTCTATGTGCCCCACCCGTTCGACCCTCTGCACTTAACGCCTACTTACGAGCTTCTGGCCAGGAACGCTGCCGACATAGACATCCTCGAAGTCTTTAATCCCAGGATTACCTTCACGACCTTCAACGAGAAAGCGCGCAGGCTTGCGCGCAAATATGATATCCCGGGCGGGGCCGGCAGCGATTGCCATGTTGTCCAGGGAATCGGCACTGCCATGCTTTCGCTGAGGAAGTTTTCCTCGCCTCAGGAGCTGCTGGCGAGCCTGCGCGAAGCTGATATTATCCGCAGCGGCAAAAGCCCTCTTTATCTGCATTCTCTAAAGCTGTTGAAGAACAGCCGCACCAGCGTCGGACTTGGCAGGCAATAACACGGGATAAAAGGGGAATTCGGCGTTCGGGCCTTACGAAGGGTCTTTCCTGCCGCGCGTGCCGGACGCCGGCTAACCGGTAAGCGATTCGCCTTCACTGGAAGCCGACGAGACGGGGGTCCTTCCCAGTGATTTCAGAAATGAGTCGACAACTACCGGATCGAACTGGGTTCCGCAGCAACGCACGAGTTCGGTGACCGCCTGTTCGTCTGAGAGCGCCTGCCTGTAGGGCCGGTCAGAAGTCATGGCTTCGTAGGAATCCGCCACCGACAGGACCCTTGCCGCCAACGGAATCGACTCGCCGGCCAAGCCGTAAGGATAACCCTTGCCGTCGAAACGCTCGTGGTGATGGCGGATGGCGGCCTTGATCGTGCCCGAAATCGGCACCGGTTCGAGGATGCGGGCGCTGACGATCGGATGCTTCTTCATCAGCTTCCATTCATCCAGGGAAAGCTGACTGCTCTTGACCAGAATTTCATCGGGAATGCCGATCTTGCCCACGTCGTGCAGATATCCGGCGTATTTTAGTTCGTCAAGCGCTCCATTAGTCAGCCCCATCTGTCTGCCGATCATCAGCGCATACTTGGAAACCCAGTCGGAATGGCCGCGCGTTGAGGGATCCTTGGCGTCGATGGCCTCGGCAAGCGAGCGGATGGTGCCGACGAACGTTTCCTCGAGCGCCTGGTGATTTAGGGCATGACCGACAGCTACTGCGCCCTGATTGACGATTGTCTGACAGAGCGCTGTTTTTTCCATCGTCATCGGGCTGCGCTTCCAATCTCGATGTTCCCCGATGGCCACGGCTCCCACGGCTTTCTCCCCTACGACCAGTGGATAAACCATCAACGATTTGACATCATGCAGGAACTGGAAATGCGAGGACTTGGTTTCGATTGATTCCAGGCGCCTGCCACCAGCGATGACTGCGGTCTTGGTTTCGATCGCCTTCTTGAAATCGGGCAACTGGGAAAGCGGTATGGTCATGCCGATCGGGGGCCCCAATTTCAGATCTCTGGAAGGATGAGCCGCGACGATACGGAGATAATCGCCGTCGCCCTCGAGCAGAAAGACACTGCAGAACGTTGCGTCTACGGCTTCAACAATACGCTCGGCCAGCAACTGCAGAACCTGATCGATCTTTAGTGAAGAAGAAACCGTGGTTGAAATCTCGAGCATCAGCTTGAGGCGGTCAGCCCTGTCTCTTTCGGCGCGCAGCGCCCGCTCTTTTTCGCGGGTGAGGCCGAACCGGAAACTGCTAAGAACAATGCCGGCAGCCATGAACATGGCGATGCGGTCCATGAGTTCCACCGAGAGCTCGCCGTGCTTCGCGCCGATCGCCAGCATGTCAGGAATAAAGGCGAGAGCATAAATGGCGGTCGAGACTGCGGTCACCGCCAGGGCCCGGCTCCGGGGGAGATACCGAGCGGCAATGGCAATTGGCATGAAATAGCCGAGAAAGAGAAATCCCTGGACCTCGTGGATACCGGTCGCGGCAACCTGTGCGCCCGCAAGTACCGCCAGGATGATGCCGATCCAGAAATAGGCCGAGCGCAGAACGTGACCAAGTACGCCGCTATATCCAGTCTGGCGGTCGGAAAAACTGCTCCCGGAGTTATTGGTCGCGTCTATTGCCAAAGATCCTGCCCCTTGCTGGAAGAGAGAAATCGCGACGATTCCAGCCAGCGCGATAAAAGGTTCTCTCTGTTGAAAACCATCGGCAGCGCCTCTCTGCTGCTTGAACTGGACCGATGGCATGACATTGCTGAGCGTGGTGAGAGCCCTTCTCCCCGATATTTATTGGCGATAAACTTCTGTTACAGTTAATAGGCTTGGTACAGCGGGTATCTTCATCCCACGTCTTCCCGGGGAAAAGTCACTCAACAACAGCGTTCTCAACAGATGTCGAACTTCCAAAAGATTGTGCCTCCAAGTATTGCCGCCGCGGCCGCGGCCGCGCTGATCGCCATGTTGATTATCCTGTCCGCTTATGGCGAAGATGCGCTCGAAAACGCGCCGGTGGACGTGTACTCGCCTTTCGGCCTCTACAGTCCGGGCACTCTTGGCACGCTGCCAACGAGCGCCAGTCAGATGATGATGGACGCTCTTGGGTTCGATACGATCGAACAGTATCAGAACTATTCGCTCGGCCTCACCACGGAGCTTGGCGTCAGCTGGGTCCGGATGGATTTCTACTTCGACGGATGGAAGTTCATAGAGCAGCCGGCTTATCTCGAGCAGCTGCATGCGCGGGGCTTCGAAGTAGTCGGTTGCGTGCTGCCGATGAATTCTTCCGCACCTGAAGACCTGACTACCTTCCGCACCAACCTGGACCATCTTGTCCGCCGCTACCCATGGATCAAGATATGGCAGATCGGCAACGAGCCCGACCTGTCGTGGGATAACCCCGATGACTATCCGCGTTTTTTCTTTGCCGCGCGCGATGAGGTCCTGGCTAATTGCCACGACTGCAAGATCGCGCTTGCGGGGGCTGGCGCTCGCTGGCCCGGACAGGACATGGAGGGTTGGCGGCACTCGCTGGACGTATACGATCGGATTATCGGGGACATCGCATCTCAGTCACCCGGGAACGCCAAGCCGTTCGACATAATCGATATGCACTTTTACGACTTCGCCGGGACCGAGGAACGGATGCTGGAAACGATGAAGGACTATCAGAGCCTGCTGCCGCGTCACGGCCTCAGTCCCGAGATCGATTTCTGGGTATCGGAATGCGCCACGCCGACTGGTAGCCTCTCCTGGCCGCCCAACGCTCCCAGCCAGACTGAGGATCAGCAGGCTGCCGAACTGGTCGCCCGTTTCGTTACCATGTTAGGAGCCCAGGTCGATCGCGTATCGTGGGCCCGGTTTTATGAGAACTACCGGTACGAGGATATCGAGGACGGTTTCTTCGACCACTGCGGTCTGGTTTACAACGGCCTGGGCACCGAGGCCGGCTCCGGCATAACCGCGGGAACAAAAAAACTCGGTTTTCGCGCCTACCAGACCCTGATCTCGCAGCTGACGGGCAGTTCCCAGGTGAGCCGCATCGATGACGGCAAATACAGGTTTTCCTTCCCTGACGACCGCAGCCCGGTCTACGTTCTCTGGAATGCGGGCGGCACCGAACCGCCATCCGAGCTCCGCGGCCCCATCCTGGTCACCGATGTCGAGGGCGACACTGCCGAGACCACCGCGGAGCAGCTGACCCTCGGTTCGACACCGGTCTTTGTGAACGAACGTTAGGCTGTTGTAGAATCATAGGTGCCCCATGTTTCTCCCTGCCAAAATTTTCATCGTGCGCCACCTGCGCCAGAGCGCAGTCGTGATCGCGGCCTGCCTGGTTTTGCTGGCGGTGCTGCTGACTGCCGGCTGCATAATTCCGGGAGAGGCACCGACTCCGACCATACCCGCCGACGCCCCGCCTCCGCCTACGCCCTCATGGCAGCGGATCTATACGGGAGTGAGTTTCTCCGGGTCGGGTCTGGGGCTGATATCCGGATGGAACGGGACCATAATGCGCTCCACCGATGCAGGCGCCACCTGGGCTCCGGTAAAACTCCCGGTGACCGCCGATCTCTATTCCGTGGTCTGCCTTGATGCCGACACCGCGATTGCCGTCGGCGGCGGCGGCAACATCCTGCGCTCCACCGATGCCGGCCGGACCTGGGTGAAGATCGATTCGCCCACGAAAGAGACCCTGAACTCGGTCGCGTCGACCGGAGGGGGAGGCGCAGTGGCCGTGGGCTGGCGTGGGACCATCATCAGCACCCGTGACGGCGGCAAGACCTGGACGCCGCTGTTTGCAAGCCAGGATACTTCACTGAATCTCCAAAGCGTGAGTTTTTCTCCCGGCGGCACCGGCTTTACGGTCAGCTCCACCGGAAGCGCTTTCAAAAGCACGGACGCAGTCAACTGGCAACAGGTGACCCTGCCGAACTCGGATCAGAAACTCTACGGAGTCGACCTGCTGGACAATCGGAACGTCATCCTTGCCGGGAATGTGGACCAGGACAAGGTGTTCATTTACGGAGGCACCACTGTGTTTCTGAAAACCTACGATGGCGGCACAAGCTGGGGTTACGGCCCCCGCAACCTCAACGTTTCGGTGCTGACGATCAAATTTGTAGGCCCGAACGATCTGGTCGCTGCAGGCTGGGACGGACAGATCCTCCGGACCAACGATGGCGGCAATAACTGGACCACCCTGGTTTCCCACACCACCCGAGCCATTCGCTCCATGGCTTTCATGGATGCAAACAATATTTTCGCGGTGGGCGACGGCGAGACCATACTCCATAGCCGTGACGGCGGCCGCACCTGGCAAAAGATCCAGGGACAGTGAGAAGGATCTTGCGGACGCGGTGCTGCCGGAAGCGACTGCTTTACCGTCGAAGGGGGTAATGGGAGAGTGTGGGACTTTTGGCTGCGGAGGGGAAGCTGGTGGGCGTACCTGGATTCGAACCAGGGACCTCATCCTTATCAGAGATGCGCTCTAACCAACTGAGCTATACGCCCGGGCAAAACAGCGGATGGCCCCCAGCGCCATCCGGACTGTTAGTTTAGCCAATGCGGCAGGTTGCTGGCAAGCGCATTCGCTTCCTTCTATAATAGCTTGACAGGGGTGAAAGTTATGAAAGAGATGGTCCTCTACGGCATAAGCTTCGATGTCATCGGCAAACAGCCGATCATTCTGCTCAAGACCGCCGAAGCCAATAAATTCCTTCCCATCTGGATCGGACACCAGGAAGCCGCCGCTATTCTCATGAAGCTGCAGGGAACGGAGCTGCCGCGTCCGATGACACACGACCTCATGACCTCCATACTGAGCGAGCTGCACGCGGAGGTGCTCAAGGTCACGGTCACAGAGCTGAAGGAAAACACTTTCTATGCCCTTCTGACCCTCAAGCTTGACAACGGCGAGGTCGACGTGGATTCCCGTCCCAGCGACGCGCTGGCGCTGGCGGTAAGGACCAACGCTCCCATCTTTGCCTCCGACAGACTTGTCGAGGAGAACGCCATCGAGTTCGAGCACGAGGTCGAGGACGCCGAAGAGGTCGTGGAGAAGTTCCGCGCCTTCCTCAACGACGTTACCCCCGAAGACTTCCTGAACGACTAGGCCGTCTCACGCCCGAAGAATCCCTGAACGACTAGGCCGTCTCACGCCCGACCGCTTCGGCAAACCCCTCCACCATGGGAAGGGAAACCAGCTCGACGTTCCCGTATTCCGCCAGCATCTCTTTGAGTCCCGAATGGTTCTGCGCGGCATTGGCCATGAGATAGAGCTTGCGCACAGCCGCGGCCATCTCCAGATCCTGAGCCGAATCCCCGCAGGCCACCGCTTGGTCCCGGTTTAATCCCGACAGGAGCAGGTCCCGTTCGATGGCCGAGCCCTTGCCCGCCGACTTCGGGATCAGGTGATAGGCATGCATCTCGGGCACCGGCATGCCGTAACCCCTGTCCTCGACGATGCCGTTGTCCACTACCTTCAGGTCGCCGTGGCCCCGGTCCGCCAGCAACCGGTTCGCCTCGGCGACATCGATCTTGCCCCGCATCAGGTGGGAAAAGCTGTGATCGCTATGCCAGGGGTCATGATAGGTGAGCGCCGGCCCGAAGCTCTCGAACAGCAACGCCGGCGCCCCGGTCGCGGCAATCTCGTCGAAAACACTGACGCCGCTGCTCTCGCCGAACGGGGCACAATTGAGAACCGCGGCGCCGCCCTCTCGCACCAGAACGCATCCCGCCTCGGCGATGTATCTGCCTATTCCCAGAATGCGGGCGTCCTCCCGGAGCAGCTTGACGCTGCGTCCGGAAGAAATACAGACTTCGATGCAGCCGTCTGCGCATAGCTGCAGCGCGCGGGCTCCGGCAAGGGTGAATCGTCCCGCGGCCGTGTGGAATAGAGAGCCCCCCTTTCCCAGGAGCGTTCCGTCGAGGTCGGTGTAGAGGGCGCGCGTCTTTGATTGCGGATTCACAGTCTTCCTTCTTCCTTTTGAGGATGCAGCCGGCGGTACTCTGGCAGCGAGGCCAGTGGCGGCCTCTCGATGACCCGGGTCTCCAGGGATTCGATCCCGTAATTGCCGTCGCGAAAATAGATGCGGTGGTAGTCGGCGCCGGGCTCGTCCCTGAGCTCGAGGCGGCCTTCATCATGCAACCGCTTGAAAACCGCCTGCATGATGTTGAAAGACATGCGCCCCAGCGCCACTGTGCTCTGGTTATGGTGGACGCGGCGGCGCAGGTCGGTCTGTGCGATCGCCTCCAGCCCGAACTTCCTGAAGATATCTATGTCCAGTCCGATCTCCACGCCGTAGCCGGTGAAGAAGGGCACGCTCTCCAGGATGCTGCGGCGGCCGGCATACTCACCCGAAAGCGGTTGGATCAGTCCCGAGAGCTCGGGATAGAACATGCTCAGCAGTGGCCTGGCGCAGATCTCAGTGACCCGCCCGCCGCCGGTCTCACGTTTCATCTCTCCTAAAAACAGCGGCCGGCGGTAGTAGCCCTTGACGTAGCCGATGCCGGGTTCGGTCAGCAGCGGCCCGACCAGGCCGTAAATGAAATGGGGCGAGAAGTTTCTGATATCGGAATCGATCCAGACGATGATATCGCCGGTCAGCGGCACCAGGCTCTTCCACAGGGCTTCGCCCTTGCCCGAGGCCCGTGGCTGACCGGTAAGGTATTCATCGTCGAAGAAGACCTCGGCGCCGAGGCCGGCGGCGACGCTGGCGGTGTCGTCGGTCGAGCGCGAGTCTATGACCGCCAGCTGATCCACGAGCTGGTGACGTTCCATAAGCGCGCGCCTGATGACCGGGAGGATGTAGGGGATGGTGTCGGCTTCGTTACGGGTGGGCAGGCAGACGCTGATCGTCAGGCCCTGTTGCCGCTTGAGCCTGACCAGCTCTTCGACGTCGGCGAACTGGGTGTAGTGATAGGTCCGCCGGGTGAACCATTCGTCCAGTTTCATGCTTCCCCCGTAGTATCGACGCCGCCAGGGGTCGGAGCGCCGCCAGCATTCGCTGCGTCTTCGAGATATCAGAGCGCCGCGAATGAAATCGGCTGCACGCCCGAGCTCTCGATCGCGGCGGCGAAGCCCTCCGAAAGCAGCGTCTCGAGTTCGGTCTGTCTGGGCTGATTGTAACTGCTCAAACGCGCCAGCGCCTCATCGGCGTAGCCGGGATGGCACATGAACTCGAGGGCGTCGCCGTCGCCGGCAAGCCCGCGCTCCAGCTCGGCGGTCATGTTGGTGCTACCCATAACCTCGATGCCGGCAAACGCAGACGGCATCTGCATGGCGTTGCCGGGCGCCGGTAGACGCGCGGCCATCGTCACCGCCAGGGCCTTGGCGCTCTTCGGCGGCAGGTGATATCCCCGCATCCTGGTTATTCCCAGGCGGGGACAGGTCCTTTTTATCAGCGAGCGCAGCCGCGGATGCGCATGCAGGTGGTGATGACTGTCGATGTGGGTCGGGCTGACGCCCAGCGAGCGCAGCCGCTCTACCTGGGCGACGATCTCGTTTTCCAGTTCGTGAGCCTTGGCCCGGCCGGTGGTAAGGCGCCACAAAGCCTGGCGCATCCCCGGGAAATTGCCATCGGAGCCGAGCAGGGAGCTGACCTTGCTTGCGGCGGCTGTCGGCGGGCCCGCAGTCAGGTTCAGGTGCAGGCCGACTCCGAGGCCCGGGTTGTCGGCCGCCTCCAGGGCGGCCTCCACGGCGGCCTGGCCGTTGACCATGAGAGTGGTGCTGGTCACGGAACCGCCAAGGTAACATTCGATGACCGCGCGGTTGATGCCGGAGGTGAGGCCAAAATCGTCTGCGTTGACAATTAGTCTTTTCATGGTGTGTACCGCCGCACTTCTGAGCGTATGCCGGATGGGGACGGCGCGAAGTTTAGGATTGCGCCCCAGCCAGCATAATTGACGCAGGCACGGCCAGCGTCATATGTTATGGGCCGGCTCATTTTACACTTTTCCGAAGGGGGTATGACAGATGGCAGCAGCCTACGTTCTCGTTAATACGGCTCCGGGAAAAGCGGGCGACGCCCGCAAGCAGATGGCCGAGATCCCGGGAGTGAAGAGCGCCCATGCGGTAACGGGGGCTTACGATCTCATCGCCTACATCGAGGGCGGCGACATCAGCGAACTCGGCAAGACGATCGTTTCCCAGATCCAGTCGATCGACGGCATCACCCAGACTATGACCAGCGTCGTGGTCGAGCTCCCTTAAAAGAGCAGACCGGGCGGGGGCGGAGGGCGCAAAGC